>NZ_JBWKXO010000035.1:0-56511 GCF_059423025.1 Pseudomonas sp. GW704-F2
CTCAGCCCCCATCCCCCCTAAAATGCCCGGCATTCCCAGCCCGAGGCGTTTTTGTTCATGTCCGTCACCGCTCAACCTGCCCGCCCTGCGCCGGATCATCACGCCCAGTTCATCGAACTGCTCAGCGCAAGCCTTGCGCATAACGCCTTTATCAAGCTGGTGCTGGCCAAGTACGTCGGTGAGGAAGCCGAGCTGCAACGGCTGATCATCAAGGCGGTGACGGTCAAGGAGCAGCCCTGCCTGTCCTTCGTCTACCGCTACAAAACCCGTGACATCACCAAAAACCTCCCGGTGGCCGACGGTGTGGCGGCGATTGCCGAGTTGTTGCCGACCTCGTTCAAGAACGCACACTTGCTCGCGCTGACCGACGAAGCCCAACTGGAATACAGCAAGAAGAACAAAAGCTCGCTGTTCAAAAGCAAGCCGCAGCAATTGCGTGAGGCGCCGTCGGCCGAGCACAACCGCGAGAAGAACCGCTTCCTCGACCTGAGCCGGCCGTTCCTCGCCGACCTGGGCGTGACCGACGCCAAGCACGCGCTGATCCCGTCGATGTCGCGCAAGTGGAAGCAGATCAACAAGTTCATCGAAGTGTTCAGCCATGCGCTGATCGCGTCCCCGCTGAGGCTGGACCAACCGGTGCGCGTCGCTGATTTCGGCTCGGGCAAGGGCTACCTGACTTTCGCCATCCACGACTACCTGCGCAACACCCTCAATGTCGAGGCCGAGGTCACCGGTGTTGAACTGCGCGAAGACATGGTCAGCTTGTGCAACGCCGCCGCCGCCCGCCTCGAACACCCGGGGCTGGTGTTCACCTGCGGCGACGTGCGCAGCGTCGCGCCCAGCGAGCTGGACGTGATGATCGCCCTGCATGCCTGCGACATCGCCACCGATTATGCGATCCACACCGGTATCCGTTCCGGCGCGTCGATCATCATGTGCTCGCCGTGCTGCCACAAACAGATCCGCCTGCAGATCCAGAGCCCGGTGCTGTTGAAGCCGATGCTGCAATACGGTTTGCACCTGGGCCAGCAGGCGGAAATGGTCACCGACAGCCTGCGCGCCTTGTTCCTGGAGGCTTGCGGTTATGAGACCAAGGTGTTCGAGTTCATCTCCCTGGAACACACCAACAAGAACAAGATGATCCTTGCGGTGAAACGCGCCGAACCGGTGGACAACGCGCAGCTACTGGACAAGATTCAGGCACTCAAGGACTTCTATCACATCACCGAGCACTGCCTGGAAACCCTGTTGCGCACCGACGGTTACCTCGGCTGAACACGAAGCCAATGTGGGAGGGGGCTTGCTCCCGATAGCAGAGGGGCAGTCAGCACATTTGTTGCTGATCGACCCCTATCGGGAGCAAGCCCCCTCCCACCGTTAAATCGCATTGGCCTTCGAGATTGGCGCCGGCTGCACCGCGGTCTTGCGCCCCAGCATCACCGTCACGATCACCCCGCAAGCGAACAGCCAGGTGATTGGCTCGATGTGTTCACCAAAGAACAACGCCGAAAACGCGATGGTGAAGAATATCTGCAACAGCTGAATCTGGCTGACCCGCGCAATGCCGCCCATGGCCAACCCGGCGTACCACGCAAAGAATCCCAGGAACTGCGAGAACAGCGACACATAACCGAACGCCCACCAGGTGCCCATGGAAATCGCGCCTTGATGCTGCACCGCCAGGTAAGCCACCGGGCCGATCAACAGCGGCGTCGACAGCACCAGCGCCCAGCAGATCACTTGCCAGCCGCCCATCTCCTTGGCCAAGCGCCCACCTTCGGCATAACCCAGGCCGCCCACGGCAATCGCGCCGAGCATCAACAGATCCCCCGCTTGAATACTGCCGGCACCGCTGATCAACGCATAACTCAGCACCAGCGCGCTGCCCAAGGCGGCGCAGGCCCAGAAGGCTTTCGACGGCCGTTCGTGGGACAGCCACGCGGCGTACAGCGCCACGCACAAGGGTTGCAGGCCATTGACCAGCGCGCCGTGGGACGCCGGCAGCGTCTGCATGGCCCACGCCGACAACACCGGAAAGCCCAAGATCACCCCGGCAATCACCAGGCACAGGCCGCGCACCTGGCGCCAGCTCGGCCAGCGCTCGCGGCGCCACAGCAACAGCGCCGCCGCCGGGATCGCGGCGAACAACGCAC
Source organism: Pseudomonas sp. GW704-F2 (assembly GCF_059423025.1). Taxonomy (NCBI): domain Bacteria; kingdom Pseudomonadati; phylum Pseudomonadota; class Gammaproteobacteria; order Pseudomonadales; family Pseudomonadaceae; genus Pseudomonas; species Pseudomonas sp. GW704-F2. The sequence goes on from NZ_JBWKXO010000035.1 coordinate 2,154, forward strand.
GGCCCAGACCGTTGAGCAGCGGGTGGATTTCCTGCACCACGATACGCGTGAAGGGCAGGGTCAGGCTGAAGATGATGACGCCCAGCAGGCCGAGGGCCATGCCTGTGTTTTCGCGCGAGCTCATGGCAGGAACCGGAATCGAGTGGTCGGAAGTGGACGATCATCTAGCCACAACCTCCGCGAATCGGGGGTCTACAGCTGGGTGCGGATTGATCCGTACAGTTGTAGTAGCGGGGGATTACCCGGCCCGTCGGCACGCGTCTATCTTGACTACTCTTGTCTGCCCAACCGTTGAACTGGAGGAATGCCCCATGGCTGCGAAAAAGATCCTGATGCTGGTCGGCGATTATGTCGAAGACTATGAAGTGATGGTGCCCTTCCAGGCGCTGCTGATGGTCGGTCATATCGTCCACGCGGTGTGCCCCGACAAGTCGGCCGGCGAGACCGTGCGAACCGCGATCCATGACTTTGAAGGCGATCAGACCTACAGCGAAAAGCCCGGTCACCTGTTCGCCCTGAATGCGGATTTCGCCCAGGTCGAAGCCGCCGACTACGATGCGCTGCTGGTGCCCGGTGGTCGTGCGCCGGAATACCTGCGCCTGAATGAAAAAGTCCTGCGACTGGTGCGCGCCTTCGATCAAGCCGGCAAGCCGATTGCTGCGGTGTGCCATGGCGCGCAACTGCTGGCGGCGGCCGGTATCCTCGCCGGTCGCGAGTGCAGTGCCTACCCGGCCTGTGCCCCGGAAGTGCGCCTGGCGGGCGGTTCGTTCATCGATATTCCAGTGACCCACAGCCACGTTCAAGGCAATCTGGCCACGGCGCCGGCCTGGCCGGCGCACCCAAGCTGGCTGGCCGGGTTCCTCGGCCTGCTGGGCACGACAATCACCTTGTAAGCAACGGAGGTCATCGCCATGTGCGAGCTGTACGTCAAGGCCGACCCGATTCTCTATGAGTCTCGCTCGCGCTCCCTGCGCATCTGCGGCGTCGTCACCACCGTGCGCCTGGAGAACCAGTTCTGGGACATCCTCAGCGAAATCGCTAGCGTGGATGGCATGACCACCAATCAACTGATCACCAAGCTGTACGAGGAAGTCATGGACTACCGCGGCGAGGTGGTCAATTTTGCCTCGTTTCTGCGCGTCAGCTGTACCCGCTACTTGAGCAAGCAGCGCACACCGACGGCCGAGTTGAGCCTGGTGCGCAACCGCTAGGTCGCTGTCAGAAGAACCGTGTCACGCTGATCTTCGCGTCGCGCCCCTTGGTGTAGGCACGGTCGCCGCTCAGCGCCGGACGGAAGTTGTTGTTGAACAGGTTGTCCACGGTGAAGTTCACCACGGTGCCTTTCAGGTAAGCCTGTTGCGGCGCCCATTTGGCGAACAGGCCCTGGGTGTTGTAGCGCTTGTTGCCGTACTGGTCGTAGAACAAGTCGCCGACGCCGGAGCCGGGGCCGCCGGAGTATTTATCGCTGGGCAGGCGATCGGTCGCGCCGATGAATTGCCCCATCCATCCCACCTGGGCATCCCAGGCCGGGATGTGGGTGCCCATGACCAGCACCCATTTGGTCGGCGGAATGTCGCGGGCCGACACATCCGGGCCCCATGGGTTGGTGTAGGCGCCTTCGTGCTTGCCGGTGGCGTAGGCGAACGATACCGAGCCGAACAGGTAGGTGGAGTTATAGAACGATTCCAGCTCGAAACCCTTGATGGTCAGGCCGCCGATGTTGCGGTAGTTGGACCTCGGCCCCGGCGGGCACGCGGTAGCGATGGTGCCGCCGTTGATAGCCTGGTTCTGGCAGCCCACGCCCGTGGCCTTGAAGATTTCGTCTTCGACTTTGTTGTGGAACAGGGTGGTGCGCAGTTGCAGGTTATCGTCCTGGGCGATCAGGTTGTCGAAGCGGGTGATGTTGCCCACGGTGATCGAGGTGATGCGCTCGGGGTCGAGGTCGACGCTGGTGGCGGTGCGGCTGCCCAGGCCCTGCACTTCGTACTGTTCGTCGATCACCGGGGCGCGCCAGGTCTGGCTCCAGTTGGCGAACAGGGCGACGTTCGGGGTGACGGTCCAGAACAGCGCCAGGCGCGGCGACCAGCCGGTATAGGTGCGATCGCTGTAGTCGTGGCCGATGGCCGGGTCGGGGTTGCTGTAGTACGGCGCATCGTTGGCCTCGCCGCGGTTGCGCACATGGTCGTAGCGCAGCGATGGCGTGACGGTCACGTCGCCCAGGGTCAGCGCATCCTGGATGAAGAAGCTGTTGGTATCCACCTTGCCATGGGGCATGAAGCTCGGCTGGAAATGCCCATAGTTATAGCGCGGCGTGTTGTAGGTGGCGCTGGGCATCCACATCTCGGTTTCGCGGGTGTGCTTGCGGATTTGCCCGCCGACCGTCAGTGCGTGTTGCAACGGCCCGGTGTCGAACAGGCTGACGTTGCGGATGTCGAGATGCTTGTCGGTGTAGGCCGTGTCCATCTTGCGCCCGCCGGTGGCCAACTGGAAAAACGCGGTGGCGTCGCGCTCGTCGGTCTGCTGGGTGTCGGACTGTGAATATTTGACGGTCAGGTCCACCAGCGGGTTGTCCAGGGGCTGGTATTCATACTTGCCCGACCAAGTGGTGTCGAGCGTGTCGCGGTTGGCCAGGAAACGTTTCAACGCGCCTTCGTAGCCGTAGCGGTCGATGTTGGCCTGGGTCGGTGGCGTCGGGTAGCTCGCGGCGGAAAACGGCGTCCACCGGTTGCTGCGGGCGCTCGAGTAAGACAGGCCGACACTGTGCTCATCGGTGAAGTGCGCGTTGACCTTGAACAGCTTGCCGTCCACATCCTGGGCGGTGTTGGGCAGGCGCTGGGGGTTGATCGGGTACTGGTTGTTCTCGTTGGGCAACTTGGCGGCCACCTTCATGTCGCCGCCGTCGCGCTGGGTCAGGTAGGCCAGGGCGTCGAACCGGCCATCGTCGGTGCGGCCATACACGGCGCTGCTGTAGACCTGTTCGTGGTCGTTGCTGGAATAACCGTACTTGAGCATCGCGCCGCTGTTGCGGCCGTCCTTGAGCAGGTCCGGGGCATCCTTGGTGGTCATGTTCACCGTGCCGCCAAAACCGCCGTTGCCGCTGAACGGCGAGTTGGGGCCTTTCTCCACTTCGATGCTCTTGATCAGCTCGGGCTCGATGAACACCGTGCCTTGCTGGTAGCGCTCGAAGCCGCTCTTGGTGGCGCCGTCGACGGTCAGCGGGACGTCTTCGGCGTCACCGAAACCACGGATGTTGATGGTCTGGCCGCCGGGTTTGAGCGAACCGCCCTGGCTGATCCCAGGCAACGTCTGCAGCAGGCTGGGGATGTTGTTGGCCTGGTAGCGGTCGATGTCCGCCTGGCTCAGGGTCGAGCGGCCGACGGTGCTGGAGTCGACTTGATTGCCGGTGCCGATCACGCTCAAGGCGTCCAGCTGGATCGCGCCGCTGCTGGTGGTCTTGCCCTCATCGGGGCGCACGACGTAGGTGCTGCCGACCTTGATCAGGGTGAACGCGCCATTGTTCAGCAGGGTACGAATTGCCACTTCTGCGGTGAAGTCGCCGTTGAGCGCCGGCGCCTGGACGTTCTTGAGCTGCTTTTCATCGAACAGCAGCTGGATTTTCGCCTGTTGCGCGACCTGGCTCAGGGACGTGGCCAACGCCTGGGCGGGCAGTTGCAGCGTGAACGACTGCGCATGGGCGCTGAGGCTGAAGGCCAGGCATGTCGCCATTAGGCTCGGTCGAAAAAGCAGGTGCGAAGCGTGGCAAGGCGCGCGAAACATGAAATCCCCCGGGGTGGCCAAACAGCCAAAAAGGTGTGCGGATCGAACACAATCAGGAGGAAGACGGGGCTGAGGAAAAAAACCACACATGCGAATGAAAAATATTCTCATGTGTCTGCTTCAGGGTTATTTTCGGGGTTCGATCCGGACAATGCCATCGGCCGAGGTCACGGTTTTCACCGGCAACAAGGCGGGCAGGGCGTTGAGCAAGGCATCCGGGTCATGCACATCCAGGTTGCCTGACACCTTCAGGTGCGCCACGGCGTGACTCACCTGCAGCGGGGGTTGGGGACGGTACAAACTCAACTCATCGATCAGGCTGGCCAGCTCGCGATTGCGGAACGACAAGTGCCCGCTGCGCCAGTCGGCAACCTCCTCGGCGGTGAGGGTTTGTTGTTGCACGGTGCCCTTGGCGTAGTCGAAGGTGGCGCGTTGCTGGGCGCCGAGCAACGCGACCGGTTTGGTCGCATCCGGCGCGAACGCCACCTGGCCGTGGGCAACACTCACCACCAGTTGCTGCTGGCCGCGTCGCACATCGAAAGCGGTGCCCACCACGCGCACCGTCGCTTCGCCGGCTTGCACGTACAGCGGCCGTTCCTTGTCGGCCGCCACTTCGATATACAGCTGGCCCTTGTCCAGGTGAACGATGCGTTGGTGGGCGCTGAAATCTACGCGCAGGCGGGTGTTGGCATTCACGTAGAGGCGGCTGCCATCGGGCAGGTTCAGGGTACGCATGCCCTTGGCGTGGGCTGCGACCTGGGTGTGATACAACTCGCGCGGCGCGCCGAGGGGCGTGGTCAGCACCGCGCAGAGCAGGGCGGCCGCCACGGCCAGGGCCGGGCGCCAGATCACGGCGGTGCGCTTGGGCAGCGCCACGGGCGTGTTCAGTTGCTGCAACTGGGCGAGGTCGGCCCACAGTTGTTCGAATTCGGCATAGGCTTGGGCATGGGCCGGCACCGCCTGCCAGGCGGCGAAGGCCTTGCGGTCGGCGCGTGCGGTGGCGTTGCGGTTGCGTGCAAACCAGCTGGCGGCTTGGGCATCGACGGCGTCGCTCGTTTCGATGTCCGGGGCGTCGATGTCGCTCAGGCGGTTCATGCTGGCTGCTCCGTGCCGGGGTCAGGTTGAAGGCGTCGCTTGCAATGCAGCAGGGCAAAAGCGATGTGCTTTTCCACCATGCTGGTCGAAATACCCATGCGCTCGGCGATCTGCGCCTGGCTCAAGCCTTCGAAGCGATGCAGCATAAGGGCTTCTCGCCTGCGCGGCGAGAGTTCGGCGAGGACTTCTTTCAACTGTTCCAGGCGTTGCAGGCGAAGCGCGGCGGCCATCGGCGGGTTGGGCTCGTCAATGACCGGCTCGGCATCCCTTTCAACCTGATCGGCGTGGACGGCCTGCCGTACCTTCTGTCTGCGCCAGTGATCGCGCAACAGGTTGCGCGCCATCTGGAACAGAAACGCCCGTGGCTGCTCGACCTTGGCCCGGTCGCGGTAGTCCAGCCATTGGGTGAAGACATCCTGGGTCATGTCCGCCGCGTCGCTGGCGTTGTCCGTGCGCTTGCGCAGGAAATACAGAATGTCTGCATAAAACCCGCGAAAGGCATCGTCCGACAGCGGGTCGGATTTGGGACGCGACATGGATATCCTTCTTGGCGAAGCACGACGTAGAAAGGTCGTGAATGATATCGAGAATTATTGTCGTTTGTCTCCAGGCAAATACACTGACCCTGCGCAAGCGGCTCAGGACCTCAGCGTTCGACCGGCACCGACAGCGCCGGATGCCCCAGCGCATGGCTGCGCGCGGCAAAGAATCTCAACGCCACGCCGCTGCCATCGAACAACTGCGAATACCGCCGCTTCTGCTGGCGGATAAACCCATCGCTGCGCCCCGATACCGCGATCGCCAGGGTCGTCACCCGGGCCTGGCGAATCGCATCCACCAAGTGTTTATCCTGCGCTCCCAGGTCGTGGCCGAAGATGCACAGCGCCCCTTCATGGCCGAGTAACTGCTCGTAGCAGAACGACAGATAATCCGAGCTGCGGATGGTCTTGAGCTTCTCTTCCACCTTGCCCTCGCTGACAAACAACGGCACATCGTCCAGGGTCTTGATCGTGTTGTTGATCGCAAAACTGCTGAGCAGGGTGCTGTCGGTGGTCGGCAATTTGCGTGCGGTGCCGTCGAGATTGCGCACTAGGTGCAGGCCGCCGTGCAGGTAGAGGATGCGCGTGGCGTCGGTGCGGGTGTCGCGCAGGTCGAAGCTGGCGTCGGCGCTGCGGAACAGGTCGTCGATGCCGGGGGTGTGCAGGATCGCCCAGTAGTTGAGCAAGTCGTAGTTGCTGGTGAATACCGTGGAGTAGCTGGCCAGTTCCGCGTTGATCGTCGCCAATGTCGACGGCTGCACCAGGCGCCACGGGATGTGTACGGCGTGGATGGTGTTGATCAATGCTTCCTTGATCGCATAGTAGCGATTGCGCGGCGCCGCCGAACTGACCGCCAGGGCTTTGTTGACCCGGCTGGTGGTCTTCAGCGCGCTCAGGGCCTGCTCGAAACTGCGGGTCTGCAGGGCGTCGAACACGCTCAGCTCGGATTGGCTCAAGGGTTTTTCTTCAACGGTGCGTGCGTTTTCGAACAGCGAGTCGTAGGCAAAGTCTTCCCAAATCGCTCGGCTGGCGCCGTTGCCGATCAGAATTCCACTGAAGTCGATGGCGCTGCGCAGTGCGCTCCAGTCTTCAAGGTGGGCGTCAATATCCTGAAAATCCTTCATCGCGGCGGGTCTACTCGAAATCGGCGGGTCGGTGACTTTATCACGAGCGAGGGTTGATCCTGATCAAGGTGGGCCCTGTGATGAACGTTGATGCTGTCGGCATAACGCCTCTGAGGATTCGCCATGAGCAGTACCTTCTTCATCCCCGCCGTTAACATCATGGGCACTGACTGCCTTGACGACGCGATGGTCGCCATTCGCAACTACGGTTTTCGCAAGGCCCTGATCGTTACCGACGCCGGTCTGGCGAAGGCGGGCGTGGCCAGCATGATCGCCGAGAAACTGGCGATGCAGGACATCGATTCGGTGATCTACGACGGCGCCAAGCCCAACCCCAATGTGGACAACGTCGAGAAAGGCCTCGCGCTGTTGCAGCAGAGCGCCTGTGATTTCGTGGTGTCCCTGGGCGGCGGCTCGCCCCATGACTGCGCCAAGGGCATCGCACTGTGCGCGACCAATGGCGGGCATATCGGCGACTACGAAGGCGTCGACCAATCGAGCAAGCCGCAACTGCCGCTGGTGGCCATCAACACCACCGCCGGCACCGCCAGCGAGATGACCCGTTTCTGCATCATCACCGACGAAACCCGTCATGTGAAAATGGCCATCGTCGACCGCAACGTCACGCCACTGCTGTCGGTCAACGACCCGTCGCTGATGGTCGGCATGCCCAAGGGCCTCACCGCCGCCACCGGCATGGACGCCCTGACCCACGCCATCGAAGCCTACGTATCCACCGCCGCCACGCCGATCACCGACGCCTGCGCGATCAAGGCCATCGAACTGATCAGCGCCAACCTGCGCCTGGCGGTACGCGATGGCACCGACAAGGCCGCGCGGGAAAACATGGCCTATGCACAGTTCCTCGCCGGCATGGCGTTCAACAACGCCTCCCTGGGTTTCGTGCATGCCATGGCCCACCAACTGGGCGGCCTGTACGACTTGCCCCACGGCGTGTGCAACGCGGTATTGCTGCCTCATGTGCAGAGTTTCAACGCCAGCGTCAGTGCCAAGCGCTTGAGCGACGTCGGCCGTGCGTTGGGTGCGGACATCAACGGCAACTCGCCGGAAGAGGGCGCCCAAGCCGCCATCGCCGCCATCCGTACCCTGTCCCAGGACGTCGACATCCCCGCCGGCCTGCGCGAACTGGGCGCCAAGTTGCAGGACATTCCGCTGCTGGCCACCAACGCGTTGAAAGACGCCTGTGGCCTGACCAACCCACGCCGGGCTGATCAGCGTCAGATTGAGGAGATTTTCCGCAGCGCGTTCTGATCCGACCGGCAGCAGGCGACACACACACATGCGCCGCCCGCCAAGGCCACGCACAACAGCGCCAACGGCCATGCCTGCTGACTCACTAGCAGGCTTGCCACACCACCGATCAATGCCGCTATCAACTGATGCATAAAGCCGCTCAGCGCCATGGCGTAGGAGCCGCTGATCGGTGACTCATCATTGGCCACGGACAAACTGATGGGGTAACTCATTGATTGCCCCAGCACCGCCAGGCAATACGGCAACCACAGCAGCAATGCGAGCCCGCTGGCAAACACACTGCCAAGCAGCATGATCGCTGTGCCGAGCAACACTAACCCCACGCCCCAGCCCATCATCATCAAACGGCCCGTGTGCGCGACGAAGCGATTGACCATCAACGCTCCCGCCAGATACGCCCCGCTGATCGGCCAGCCCAGCCAGCCGTACTGCGCTGCACTCCACTCGAAACGCCCCTGCAGAATCATCGGCGCACAGGTGTTGAACGCAATGATCACCGCATAACCCAACCCACCCGCTAATGCTGCATGCAGGAACGCGGGGTGTCGCAGAATCTGGGTGTAAACGCACCAGGCTGACGCCGACGAATCGGCCTTCACCAATGTCGGAAAAATCACGCGCGGTAACACCAGCATCAATATGACGGCGCCGATCGCTAGGCTATAAAAGATCGCCTTCCAGCCAAATGCTGCCTGCAACAGCGAACCCAGGAATTGGCCGATGCCCAGGGCGATCACAAAGGTCATCCCCAACCACGACAAGCCTTTGGCCAACAGCGTGCCGCTGAAACTGTCCCGCACCAATACTCGCGCCATCACCGATATGCCGCCCGCGCCCAGGCCTTGAATCAGGCGCAGTGCCAGAAAAGACTCAACATTGAACGCCGACGCAATCGCGACACTCGCCGACGCATACACCGCCAGCGCCACCAGCAACACCGGCTTTCTGCCAAAGCGTTCGCCCAGGCTGCCCCACAGCAACATCGGAAGTGCCATGCCCACCAGATATGCTGCCAAGGCCAGGGCGACCTGATCTTCGGCGGCCGGTAGAGACTGGGCGATAGCCGGGACTGCCGGCAGGTAGCTGCTGATGCCCACTTGGGAAAGGAATGCGGCGCTGCAGGCGAGGGCTAGGGGGGTGGTATTTTTCAATAAGTATTGTCCTTCACTTCAAGTTTCAAGGGGAATGTTATGCGTCTTATAGGATTATCGTGGTGTTCACAGGTGCCTGGTTTTTAGAGGGGTTAATAATCAATGCGAGTAAGTGAATGTTGTTTTTTAGCTGGTGTGAGTGTTAATTATTGATTTCGTGCTTGTTCAGTAGAGTGGTGAGGTACGAGCAAAATAATATTATTGTTGCAGGGTCCATGTCTGCTCGAAGAGTAACGCGTATTGCAGCTTTTCCTCTTGGCACCACTGGGAAAAATACGGAGGATGTAAAAAAGCCTTTTTCCGCAAGATGAATGGTGAGGGTGTTTGCTTTTTCCGCTTTGCCACAGGTGATCAGCCGTATTGCAGCATTTGTACCGGATTGGTCGGTATGTATCAGGCTGTCAAATAATTTTATGTTGAGTAGGAGTTTCTCTTGAAGTGAGCACAGCTCTTCCGTTTGATGTATTTTTATTGAGGCTAGTCCTGCACCTATAGCTGCCGAATTTAGGCTTTGAGACCAGTTGCTAGGGCCTCCGTATCGGTGCATCAGGGTCTTTTGTCTTTCGCTACCAAACATGATTAATCCCCCACTAGCACCAAAGGATTTACCTAGAGAGGCTACAATTAACGTCTGATCGTCTAGCGTTTGTATGCGCGACCGGATGAAACCTCTTCCTCTCTCTCCGAATGCCGATAGCGCATGGGAGTCGTCCATGTAAAGAAATAGTCCGTAACGCGATTTCAAATAAAGTAACCCATCGATGTCCGCAATTCCGCCCATGCTATATATTCCATCGCATACATAGGCGACCTTCTTTCGTTTTTTACATAATTCCTCAATGAAGGAAAGATCATTATGTGGCGCTGTTTTAACTTCGGTCTCATCAGCGCATGAGGCTTTGATATGGTTCATGGAATAGTGAGAATGCTTGTCGAAAACCATTGTTGGCGAACAGTTATTTGTAAACACTCCGCTGGCGAGCAAGGGGAGTAGCCCCGAGCTGGCTGAACTGCACGATAAAGTACTCAAGCAGATGGAGTCGAAGAGAGTCGAAAGCTCCTGTTCGTACCGTTCCAGAATTTCAAGTTTGCATCGGTTTTTTGAGTTTGCAATTCGGAGGGTTTTAGCCTCCCTTATTCCGCAAATCGCTCCCTCTATTATGTCTTGATGATAATCAAGGCCGAGATATGAGGTTGTGCAGAAGTGATGGAATTCACGTCCGTGCTGGTCGGTCAGGTAGTTGTTGTTTTTGATGGTGACGTTGAGTTCGCATATTCTGCCTGTCTTTGCAAAGTGCCAATCTGTTTCAGCCAGCTCAATTAGTTTTTTGTAGTTTGAAAATTTGTTTGTGAATGATGTGTTTTCCATTTGCCTATTCGTCCTTGGGCGTTGGCGGAAAACAGTAGCGGGTAAACCATTGTGAAATAAGTCAGACATTTCCCGTGCTCGTAACTCAAAATGGAGTTATTTGTGTGAGTAAGGTCCTACTTTTTATGATGGCGAATAGATGTCTCGATAGACGCTTTCTAATCTGTGCCCTTTGCGTCAGAGGAGTATTAGAGTGTGGCGTTTTCGTGGGGGCATGTAATTTATTCAGGTTGTGCGTCACGCGATTAGGTAAGGTGTCAGCGTGCAAACGGATGTGCCGATAGCGTTCAAAAGACTTGTCTGTCGGCTAGGTAAATCTAGCGGGATGAAGGAGGATTTGATGAGAGTTCTGTTATTCGGTGCCACTGGCATGATCGGTCAAGGCGTTCTGCGCGAGTGCCTGCTGGCCGCCGACGTGCAGGAAGTCGTCGCCGTCGGCCGCACGCCGTTGACCCTGGAGCACCCCAAACTGCATCAGGTGCTGCACGCGGACATGCTGGATTTGCAGGCTCTGGAGAACTTGCTGCAAGGTTTCGATGCCTGCTTCTTTTGCCTCGGTGTTTCATCGGCGGGGATGAATGAAACCCGCTACACCCATCTTACCTATGATCTGACCCTGGTCGCCGCCAGCACCCTGGCGCGGCTCAATCCGCAAATGACGTTTATCTATGTGTCCGGCGCCGGCACCGACAGTTCCGAAACGAGCCAGTCGATGTGGGCGCGGGTCAAGGGCAAGACCGAGAATGCCTTGCTGCGCCTGCCGTTCAAGGCGGTGTATGTGTTCCGGCCGGGGCTGATTCAGCCGTTGCACGACGTGCGTTCGAAGACGCCGTTGTACGCGTTGTTCTATACGGTACTCGGGCCGTTGCTCTCGTTGGTGCGTCGGATAAAGCCAGGTTGGGTAGTCAGCACCGAGACCGTTGGCCGTGCGATGTTGGCGGCGGTGCGTCACGGCGCACCACAGCCGGTGGTGGAGCAAGCCGAGATCCATCGGCTGGCCTCTCTGAACAACCGCTGATCAGCTCGCCGTCGCGAGTGCGCGGGCGGGGGTGGCGCTGAACTGAATCAACGCGACGCCACCGATCAACAGCAACGCGCCCAGTACCCGGGGCGTTGTCAGCGGGCGTTCCACCAGGCCGAACAGGCCGAAGTGATCGAGCAGCAGCGAGGCGAGAAGTTGCCCGGCCATGGCCAGCGCGATAAAGCCCGATGCGCCCAGCTTGGGCAGCAACATCAACGCCAACGAGATAAAGCACACGCCAAATGCACCGCCGGCCCACATCCACAGCGGCGCCTTGCCGATAAACGCCAGCCTGCCACCCAGCGGCACGCTCGACCTGCCCACCTACCTGTCGCGGCCCCATGTGTTCTTGGAAATGCGCGGCAGCGGCACCCCGGAAATCGAGCGGGCACTGAGTGTGATCCGTGAGCGGCGGCATGTGGCGATCAGCCTGCCGCATTGGGGCGTGGCGCCGCAGTTGATCGAGGGCACGGACCTGATCCTGACCGTCTCGTCGAGGGGCGTGCTCAACATCGACCGTGAGCGGCTGTCGACGGTGCCGCCGCCGTTTCATATTCCGTCGTTCGCCTTTGAGCTGGCGTGGCACGCGCGGCGGGGAGGGGATTCTGGGTTGCAGTGGTTGAAGGCGCAGGTGCAGGGTGTATTGTCCGAAGGTTGCCACTAACAGGAACGACCCCATGCTCACCGGCCTCAACCACCTGACCCTGGCCGTCACCGATCTGCCGCGCAGCGTCAGCTTCTACCATGACCTGCTGCAACTTCGCCTCGACGCCACCTGGGACAACGGCGCCTACCTGTCATTGCCCGGCTTGTGGCTGTGCCTGTGCCTCGACCCACTGCGCCCGTCGGTGCCGGCGGCTGAATACACCCACTTTGCCTTCACGGTAGGCGCGAGCGACTTCGCCGCGCTGGTGCAACGCCTGCGAGCCGCCGGCGTAGCAGAGTGGCGCGACAACCGCAGCGAGGGCGCTTCGTTCTATTTTCTCGACCCCGATGGCCACAAGCTCGAAGCCCATGTCGGTGATCTGGCCTCGCGCCTGCAAGCCTGTCGCGCCAAGCCTTATGCCGGCATGCAGTTTTACCCGTAGCGCGGGAACGTGCAGAATCCTTCCACCTCTCAACCGTCAGTCAGAGCCACGCCCATGACCCCATCCTTGCTGCTCGCCGTCCTCGCTTCGGGTTTTATCTACGGTATTACGCCTGGCCCGGGGGTGTTGGCCGTGTTCGGTATCGGCGCGGCCCGGGGGCGTCGCGCCGGGGCCGGTTTTCTGTGCGGGCATTTGCTCGGCGATGTGCTGTGGTGCAGCACCGCGCTGATTGCGATCGTGGGGGCGCGGGAAGTCGGCAGCACTGCGTTCGATGTGCTGGGCGTGCTCAGTGGCGCGTACTTGTTCTGGCTGGGCTGGCGCGCGATCCGTACTCAGCGCCGCAGTAGCGAGGCACCCCAGGGCGCGGCGCGGCATCCGTTCTGGCACGGCATCCTGTTCGGCCTGACCAACCCCAAGGCCTACCCGGTGGCCGTCGCCACGTTTACCGCCTTGCTGTCCAGCCGTGCCGAGCTGCTGACCTGGGCGATGCTGCCATCGTTGATCTTGCTGAGCTTTATCGGCGGGCTGTTGGCCTACGCGATTCTGATCGGCGTGGTGGGCGCACAGCGGGTACGCACGGTGTATCAGCGTCACGAAATCCTCATCACCAAGCTCTGTGGGGTGATGTTCATCGGCTTCGCCGTCAATGCGCTGGCCCACGCGTTGCCGGGCCTGTTCGGCAGTAAACCGGCGTGAGGCGGCGACCGTTCGTCGCACTGGCAAGTTTTTTCTAAACCTTTGCGGCGGTTAAAATTCGAATTCAGAGCGGGGCGTATGTTCTCGCACCTATTTTTGCCCTGGAGGAACCCATCATGAGCCGCATGGCTATCCGGTTACGCACCGCCAGTTTCGCGATGCTGCTGGGCCTCGGCGCCAGCAATGCTTTCGCCCAGTCGCCGGCTGAATTCATCGAGCAGGCTTCGGCCAAAGGCATGGCCGATATCGAAACCAGCCGCATGGCCCACGCCAAGACCTCGTCCCAGGAAATCAAGGACTACACCATCGAGGTGATCAACGAGCGCACCCTGGCCAACCAGCATCTGGCGGCCATCGCCAAGAAGCTCGACCTGCCCGTGGCGCCGCGCGAGAAGATCGTCGACAAAGCCGAAACCCTCATGCCCGAGCTCAAGGACGGTGATTCCTTCGATGCTGCCTACACCGCGCAACAGGTCAAGGAAAACGAAGACGCCATCGCGCTGTTCAAGCAGGAAGGTGCCGCGTCGGATGTCCCGGAAATAAAAGCGCTGGTGGATGAGACGCTGCCCAAGCTGGAAGAGCGTCTGCAAAAGGCCCGCGCCCTGGCATCCACCTACGGTAAAGGCCGTCAAGGCGACGGTTGAGGCTTGCACTCGATATGCAAAACGGCGGTTGGCGCCCATCCAACCGCCGTTTTTTTATGCCGGGTTCAAATCGGTCCTGGTCGCCGGCGCACTCAGAACCGCAGTTCCGCCTGGCCTGTGCCTTCCAGTGCGAGCAGATACTGCTTGGCCGCAAGCCCGCCGGCAAACCCGGTCAAGCCGCCCGATGCGCCAATGACCCGATGGCACGGTGCAATGATCGAGATCGGATTACGCCCATTGGCCGCGCCCACGGCGCGCACGGCTTTCGGGTTGCCGATCTGCTGGGCGATCTGGCTGTAGCTGCGGGTTTCGCCGAAGGGGATGGTCAGCAGTGTCTGCCAGACTTGTTTCTGAAAGTCGGTGCCGGTGAAGTCCAACTCCAGCTCGAACCGATGACGGGCACCGGCGAAGTATTCCTGCAACTGGCGCTCGGTTTCCAACAGCACGGGGTTGTCTTTCACTTCGCGCAATTCCCCCAGGCGTACACGGTTCGCGCGCTCTGTTTCCCATAGGATGGCGCTGAGTTTGCCATGGCGGGACACCAGGGTCAGTTCGCCGACGGGGGAGGGCATGAGTGTGTATTCGTAGGTCATCAACGGGCTCCTCGAAGAACGGACGTAAAAGGGTACAGCGCTACGGTAGTTCCATCGACCTGGAGGCAAACTACGTTTCTTGCGGTCAAATTCCGCCGACTGGACGTTCCAGTCGAGGCATTCAGAAAAATAGCGAAACCCGGTGATGTGGAGAAGCGCCATGAGCCGTGAGGCGGATGGGGTGACATCCGCCGGAACGAGTCTGTCGCCGCATCCAGATGCCGCTATCGATCCTGTTGCAGCACCTTGAGCGCTGCGGACGCGAGGAACCCCGAACGGCTTTTTTTCTCGGGATGGTGCAGTACGTATTCATCGATACGATTGAGCAAATAGCCTGGCAGGGTGATGTTGAGTTTCTGCGCCTTGCCCAGGTATTTGGTGACATCGATGTCCACCACTGCCCACATGCAACCAGCGTACTTGGGGTTGGCTGCATGCAGGGTGACTTTCTGCGCGCTGGGAATCGGCGCACCGTCTTCGGCGAGAATTTCGAAGTGGCCTTCAATCGCTTCACGGGCCATGGCCATGGCGTCGTCCAAGTCGTCACCGACGGAGTAGTAACCAGGAATGTCCGGGACTTCCACGCCCCAGGCATGTGACAGAAGCGGCACAGGATCGCGTGCGGTAGGTTTCCCTTTCCAGGCCACCCATACCAAGGGGAAGGCCAGCCAAAGAATGAAATGCACCCTAGAAGGACTGGGCCAACGTAAACGGAATACGCAACGCACCGATGGGGCCTTCACGTGTACCGCACATTTCATCGTGGACGCAGTGCTGCACCAGCACACAAGGAAACGCCGGAACCCGTTGCAACAGGTCGCGCAAATGCGTGGTCGAGCCGATACGCATCGGTTTCGCATCCTCGTCCAGCAGCGTCATCGCCGTATGCTCGAGCCTGACGCGTGCGATGTAGAAACCGCCCTCCAGCGACAGCAGCTCCAGCTCGCGTATCTCACCCTTCACGGCCAGTTCGGTCAGCATTTGCATATTCATGATTCAGCCTCGCAGTGGGTCGTTCATTGGCGACGAAAGAACAGCGTGACCTGGCCCCATTCGACGCCAAACTTGGACATGCTCGACCGGTTGATCAACGTGTCTTCGTCCATCAAGTACATCCAGTCGTCAAAACTGACTTCGTAGACCGAGCCATCCACCGCCAGGTTGAGGCGGTAGCGCCAACGCAATGCGTTGCCGGCCACCTCGCCAATCGCCTCGCCAACCACATCCCCCGCGCGCCCGCGCCAGCGCCCGGGGCCATCCGGTGTCAACGTCCACACCCGCTGCTGGCGCGTGCCATCGCTGTAGAGAAAACGCTCGTCGAGAATCAACGCATCGCCCTCGCGTCGGCTGGCGATATCTACCTCAAAGCGCTTGGCCACTTCCCCCGAACGCTTCTGGAATATGCCCCAGGCCTTGACGGGTTTGCTGAAGAAACGCTCCAGGTCCAACTGCGGTTGCTGGTCGGCGTAGTGGTCGACCTCTACGTTGCCGCAGCTGCACAGGCTCAATACCAGAAGCAGTGAAACCAGTAGGCGTGCCATGGACCGGCTCCTTGATCGAGTGGGGCGGGGTGCTGAGGTTCAAGGACTGATAGTTGTACAAAAATATTGTTTTGTACATGTTTTGCGGTGTTTATTTTGAAGGCTTCCGAGGCTTTGAAGCGCCCGACTCTATATTTCACCCATAAAAACCGGCCACCAAGGACCGGTTTTTTACAACCCCCGTCAAAACCATCCTGACGCGAGACCAATATCTGAGTGGAGCGGGTGAAGGGAATCGAACCCTTAATGGACAAGGAGGTACGAAGGTTGTGTAGGTGTGTAGGTAGGCGAGCTGCGTTCTCAGCCAGCAGCGGTCACCCCACTGTGGCCTGAGGAGCCTCTAGTCCCTCTAAGCGCTGAGCCACTCTTCAACCTTGTCACGGGTCGGGATGCCCCCTGAGTGAACAACCTTTCCATCAATCACAACACTCGGGGTGGACATGACCCCGTAGCTGACGATCTGTTGCATGTCTTCGATTTTTTCCAGCTTTATGGGGATGCCTTTCGCACTCGCCACTTGTTCGATGATGGCGACTGTCGATTTGCATTTTGCACAACCGGTGCCCAGAACCTTGATGTCTTTCATAAAAACCTCGGTAGGTGGATTACAAAGCGAAGTTGAAGACGTAACCAACGATGAGAATGCCGACGGCGACGACCCCAATGAAGGTGGCTATCAGGCGAACTTTAAGCACCTTGCGCAAAATCACCATCTCCGGAAGAGATAGAGCGATGACACTCATCATGAAGGCCAGCACAGTGCCCAGTGCCGCGCCCTTTGCGAGTAGTGCCTGCACAATGGGGATGATGCCTGCCGCATTGGTATACATGGGGATGCCGATAAGAACCGCGAGCGGAACCGACCACCAGGCTTCCTTGCCCATGAAACTGGCCATGAAATCCTCTGGCACATACCCGTGAATACCCGCGCCAATGGCAATACCGGCGAGGATGTAAGGCCAGACTTTTCCGACGATTTCACGCACGCTGCCAAACCCGGCACTTATCCGCTCATACAGGGGCATGCGGGTGTCCCCGGCAGTTGCCTGGATCCTCGGCATGTCACGAACCCAATCTTCCAGATAGGCCTCCATTTTCAGGCGGCCAATGACCCAGCCAGCCACAATCGCAATAAACAACCCTAGGCTGAGATACAGCAACGCAACTTTCCAGCCGAACAAGCCAAGCAGCAGTGTCAGCGCGACCTCATTCACCATGGGCGCAGAAATGAGAAAAGAGAACGTTACCCCCAGGGGCACGCCAGCTTGAACAAAACCTATAAAAAGAGGAACGGCTGAACACGAGCAAAATGGGGTAAACACACCGAGCGAGGCCGCCATGACATTGGCCGTGCCCTCGCTTCGCCCTGCCAATATTGCGCGGGTGCGTTCAGGCGTGAAGTGGGAGTTGAGCATGCCCATCAAGAACACGATGCCAGTCAACAGCATCAACACTTTGGGCGTGTCGTAGAAAAAAAACTGTAACGCGCCTCCAAGGTGGCTATTTCGATCAACCGGAAGCGCTGCGACCAAAACCTCTGAAACAGGTATCAGGGCTTCATACAATCCGAACCAGACAAGCGCTGCAACCGCTAAAAACAGGCGGGGATTGCGCTCCGGCCAGCGCACGATCATTTCATTCATGTCCTCTACTCCTGGGGTGTAGGCGCACTAGGCCACGGACGGCTCGTCAAGATAGGTCGCGATCTGATTGACTGTGCTGCGTGCTGTGCGTGTTACACCGATCAGTGTGGCGGAAGCCGAACCTGTCCACTCGCCATAGCCCACCAGCCATAGTCTTGGTTCCAGGATCGAGTGAGTGCCGTCGACCTCAACACGACCTTCAGTGTCGATCACCCCCAACGAATCAAGATGCTGAAGTGCGGGCCTGAATCCGGTACACCAGATCACTACATCCACTGCAGATTCGGAGCCGTCGGCCCACATCACACCGTCGCGAGTGAAGCGTTCAAAAGGGCGTACAGACTTGAGAACTTCACGCTCACGGGCGTCTACAACTGGCGGCACCATGACAATGTCTCCCAACCCGCCGACGGGCTGATCAATGACACGCCCCTCCTGCTGAGCTTTCAAGCGCTGAGTGGCACGTTCGAATAACACCCGCCCATCCACTTCATCAGGCAAAAACACCGGCTCAGTAGGAGTCACCCAAGTGGTCTCAGCGACCTTGGAGACTTCTGCCAAAATCTGCGCTCCTGAATTGCCACCACCCACCACCAAAACCTTCTTGCCAGCAAACGCTTGTGCATCGACATAGTTCGCGGAATGCAATTGCCGACCGGCGAATAACTCGGCATCAGGGTAGTGAGGGATATACGGATTGCTCCAAGTGCCGGTAGCGCTGATTACAATCTTGGCATCCCAATACTTGGCGTCAGAACGCACTCGTAAGCCAGACTCTATACGCTCTACAGAAACGACGCGAACCGGGCGCTCAACCGGGAATTGATAGCGCTGCTCATATTGGCTGAGATAGTCGATCACATGATTTCGCGTTGGATACCCTTCCTGCGCAGGAGGCATCATCCAGCCTGGGATCGAACTCCAAGTGGACGGGGAGAATAAACGCAGCGAGTTCCAGCCATGCCGCCATGCACCACCGGGCTCTTCCTCGGCGTCGAGGATGACGAACGAAAGTTGAGTTCGGCGCAGGAAATACGCTACCGCCAAGGCTGACTGCCCCCCACCGATAATGACTACATCTCGTTGGTCGCTGGGCGAAGGAGTCATGGGAAAACCTTGAGTCGATGTTGGGCGGTAGCCAGTATAGCGAGCCAAGTTTGAACCCAACTGATCTAGCTCATATGTTGAGGATGCTAAAGCTGCCATTGGCCAGCCGGCAATTAGGCCTCATGCAAACGGTGAGCGCGGATTGGCCACCGCCAATGACCACTGCATCAAATTTCGAGTTTTGATTCACCAGCATCCCTCCAGGCCCATCTGCTTCACATCCGTTTAAACCCTGCGGCCATTCTCATCAATGACGACTTGTCCGTCTTCTTTTACGAAGCTGCCGCGCTGCTCTTGCGGCAGAAGGTCGAGGACTGCCTCTGACGGACGACACAAGCGTGTCCCCAAGGGCGTCACGACGATGGGGCGATTGATCAGGATGGGGTGAGCCATCATGGC
The DNA here is from genome assembly GCF_059423025.1 of Pseudomonas sp. GW704-F2. Classification (NCBI taxonomy): domain Bacteria; kingdom Pseudomonadati; phylum Pseudomonadota; class Gammaproteobacteria; order Pseudomonadales; family Pseudomonadaceae; genus Pseudomonas; species Pseudomonas sp. GW704-F2. Next base: position 21,216 of record NZ_JBWKXO010000035.1, read on the forward strand.
ATCGATGAGCTGGTCATCAGTAAGTGACGTATCACCGAGTCCCAGCTCCTCGTAGGGAGTGCCTTTGATACGAAGCAGGGCCCGCACCTCGATACCCATATCCTTGATCAACCTGACAAGCGTGGTGCGGTCAGGTGGGGTCTGTAGGTACTCGATAACAGTCGGCTCTTCTCCGCTGTTGCGGATCAGCTCCAAGGTGTTGCGAGAGGTGCCACATTGCGGGTTGTGGTAGATCGTTATCTGACTCATACAGTTTCCTCGCGGTGACGTTAAATGGAGCGCTGGTTGACGCGCTTGGACAGCTCTTCAGCGGACTCTTTACGCTCGGAGTAGCGATCAACCAAGTAGTCCTGGCGACCCCGCAACAGCAGCGTGAACTTCATTAGCTCTTCCATCACATCCACCAGTCGGTCGTAGTACGAGGACGGCTTCATGCGGCCTACCTCGTCGAACTCGGTGAACGCCTTGGCCACCGAAGATTGGTTTGGGATGGTGAACATCCGCATCCATCGACCCAGTACGCGCAGCTGATTGACCACGTTGAAAGATTGCGAGCCGCCGCAGACCTGCATCACAGCAAGGGTTTTGCCTTGCGTAGGTCGTACAGCGCCAATCGCCAGCGGAACCCAGTCAATTTGGGCTTTGAATACTGCACTCATCGAGCCGTGACGCTCAGGGGAGCACCACACCTGCCCCTCAGACCATTGCATCAGCTCGCGCAGCTCAGCGACCTTGGGATGTGTATCGGGAGCGTCATCCGGCAGCGGCAGACCCGATGGGTCAAAGATCTTGGTTTCAGCGCCAAACTCATTCAGCAGGCGTGCCGCCTCTTGCGTGACTAACCGGCTGAAAGAGCGCTCTCGCGTCGATCCGTACAAAAGCAGAATTCGAGGCTTATGGAGTGACGGTGTACGCGGCTCCAGTTGCTCCAACGACGGAATGTCGATCAGGTCGGTGTGTACGTTCGGCAATGTATCTTGCATATAAACTCCTACCACGGCGCCGGCTAGGACGCCGCCTCGGTTGATCTTTAAAGCGAACCGATGCGGTTCAGTTCAGCTTTCAGTTGGTCAGGGCTCATGGTCTTGAGCGGCAGTGCAAGAAACGCACTCACGCGTTCGTGAATTTTGGCCAGTGTGGCTTCAAACGCTGCGGTGATCTCGGCTTCCGACCCGCTAGCCTCAGACGGGTCGGCCAGCCCCCAATGCGCCTTCAAAGCTGGCCCAAAGAAGATTGGGCATGCTTCACCCGCTGCCCGGTCGCAGACAGTGATCACGATGTCTGGAGGCGAGCCTTCAAAAGCATCCGAAGCCTTGCTGCTCAAGCCCACCGTAGAGATACCCGCCGCCTCCAGCGTCTGCAGTGCCCGTTGATTCACTCGGCCACTGGGAAAGCTTCCTGAGCTGACGGCTTCTACACCCTCGGGTGCCAAGTGGTTGAAAAGCGCCTCGGACAGAATGCTGCGGCAGCTGTTGTGGGTACACATGAACAAGACTTTCATCAGACGATTCCTTGATTCAGAAACTGAGGCGCAGTGCCAGGGCGGACAACGTGGCGACGAGGATGGGCACGGTCAGCACGATCCCGGTCTTGAAGTAGTAACCCCAGCTGATCGTTATGTTTTTCCGGGCCAGCACGTGCAGCCACAACAGAGTGGCCAAGCTCCCAATTGGGGTGATCTTCGGGCCCAGGTCGCAGCCGATGATGTTGGCGTAAACCATCGCTTGCTGGACTACACCATCGACTTCGGCGGCATGAATGGATAAGGCGCCTACCAGAACGGTGGGCATGTTGTTCATGATCGATGACAGCAGCGCTGTTAGCAGCCCTGTACCCAGGGACGCGCCCCAAACGCCATAACCGGCGAACACGTTCAGGATTTGCGCGATGTGGTCGGTCAGGCCGGCGTTCTTCAGGCCATACACAACCAGGTACATACCCAAAGAAAAAATCACCACCTGCCATGGCGCCTCTTTGAGCACCTTGCTTGTGTTGATGGCGTGACCACGAGCCGCGATGACATAGAGAATGAATGCACAGACCGCTGCAATGGCGCTGATTGGTACCCCCAATGGCTCAATGACAAAGAAGCCGATCAGGAGTAGTGCCAGCACCCACCAGCCGGCTACAAAAGTGGCCCGGTCGTGGATTGCCTCGTCCGGATTGTCCAGTTGGTTGAGGTCATAGGTCTTTGGTAAATCTTTGCGGAAAAACCACAGCAGCATGGCTAATGTCGCCGCCACGCTGACGATGTTTACCGGCACCATGATCGAAGCATATTCGTTGAAGCCGATATCGAAGTAGTCGGCAGAAACGATGTTGACCAGGTTGGAAACCACCAGCGGTAAGCTCGCCGTATCGGCGATAAAACCGGCGGCCATGACGAATGCCAAAGTAGCCGCAGGAGAAAAACGCAACGCCAGCAACATCGCGATCACAATGGGTGTGAGGATCAATGCTGCTCCGTCATTGGCGAACAGGGCCGACACCGCTGCGCCCAGCAGGACGATAAATGCGAACAGCTTGCGGGTGCTCCCGCCTCCCCATCGGGCCACATGCAGCGCAGCCCATTTGAAAAAGCCTGCCTCATCAAGCAGCAAACTGATGATGATGACCGCAATGAAAGTCCCGGTAGCATTCCAGACGATGCGCCAGACCTCGGGTATGTCTGCAAGAGTAACGACGCCTGCCAGCAACGCCACGATGGCACCCAACGTGGCACTCCAACCAACTCCGAGCCCCTTGGGCTGCCAGATGACGAGCACGATGGTGGCGATAAATATCAATACGGCAATCAGCATTTTGTTAATCCGGTTGGGTGTGAATCAACTGCACACGGCCTGATTGATCGGACGGTCGTTCATACCGCACAGGCGTTTAGTCTCGGTTTCCAGCCATTGCTGATTGGCGTCTACGACTTCTTTCAAAACCGCAGTTACCCACGCAGGCAAATCGGGATTCAGGCGGTAGTACACCCACTGACCCTGGCGACGATCCATCAGCAAGCCTGCTGAACGAAGCAGCGCCAAGTGACGAGAAATTTTGGGCTGATTCATCTCAAGAGCGGCTGTCAGCTCGCAGACACATAACTCGCCTTCACTCACGACGAGCATCGTAATTTTGGTTCGGGTGTCGTCTGCCAGGCACTTGAATAGCGTGATGGGGTTCATGGGGTCTGTCATAGATCCTCCAAGTGTTTGGTCTTAAGCAAAACGAAGAGCTTGATGCGCTCGTGGATGTTGTGGAGCGTGTGGCGAAATGCGCCGGGATCATCGCTATTTACTGGGTCAGGAAAGTCCCAGGCAATGACTTCACCTGCGCTGGGCATTGGTAGGCACTCGCTTGCGGATTTATCACAAAGAGTGATTACGTAATCGAATCGATCAGCTTGAAACTCGCTGATGGACTTGCTGCGCAGGCCCGTTGCATCGACTCCAACTGCCTCCAATGCTTGAGTCGTGCGCGGATCAACCTCAGACGGTTCGGACCCTGCGCTGAAGGCCTCGAAGCGCGGGTCGGTGTGCCGCAGCAAAGCCTCTGCAAGCAGGGAGCGGGCTGAGTTGGCAACGCATACGAAAAGCACTTTGATCGCAGGGCTCATGGTTGAACTCGATGTATATGGAAAATCGAATATACGCTTTAGCGAATATTCGGTAAAGCGAATATGATGAATGCTGCTTCGGCTTGAGCCGTAACAGTCCATGTAAAGCGGCATAAAGGAGATAAAAGCATGGAGAGGAAGATGATGATCCAGTCCACGGAGATAGCCAGAGAGCAATGGCAACGCTTTCGCGCTGCGTTGGAATCTGCTGACCTTCCAGCAGACGATATTGATCTTCCAGGCCGAACCTTTTTTGAGTTCACACGATGGCTTTGGTCTGATGCGCGGAGTAGGTAATCTATGATTTCCTGCCTCATGCAGGTCTCACTGCCTAGCGCGTATTCACCGTGTCCGATAGTTGACCGTTTGGCGTGCGTTTTCAGAGTTTCTTTATTCACAACCTAATGTGATCGCGGATGGTCGTTCATTGGCACGGAGGGGAGGGGCTGTGCGATTGGAAAGTAGGCCGGGATGGAGGGAATGCTGATCAGGGATGAGGGGAGGGGCAATCCATATTTGCTGGGGCGTGGTGCTGTGTTGTGGAGCGGGTAGAGGGAATCGAACCCTCAACTAAAGCTTGGGAAGCTTTCGTTTTGCCACTAAACTATACCCGCATTACACATATTTCTTTGCTCACAAAACGGGGTGTCCTATTAGAACCCTCGTTATCAGCTTGGGAAGCTGGAGTAATGCCATTATACGACACCCGCTCAGAGCGGCTGACTTTGTACCAGATGTGCGCCGCGATTTGAAGTTTTTCTTTGAGAAATGTGCAGGTTGCGCGTGTTTGCGTAGGCAACGAGCCGACCGACTGTAGGAGCGGGCGTGCTCGCTCCTACAGTCGGCTGTGTTTCAGAGCGCAAAGGCATGCTGCGCCTGGCCCTGGTGATAGCGCAATCGGCTGGTCTGCCGCGTGGGCTTCAGAAAGCCGACCACGGCGTCGCGGCTGTCGCGGCTGGCCGCTTTGTGCTCCATGTCCAGAAAATGCCCGGTCGCCTGGATCGTGCTGAAGCTGCTGTTTGGCACGTATTGCCCGAACAGCTGGGCATCCTCGGCGCTGGTGTATTCGTCCCATTCACCGTTCATGAACAGCACCGGCACGGTGATCTGGCGTGCGGCCTTGAGGTAGCACAGCCGGTCGCTGTTGAGTACGTGGCTGATGTGGAAGTGCATCTGCCCGTATTCGTGCTCGGCCAGGCTGCTGACGTGGCGGTAGTTGAAGCGCTTGAACAGCGACGGCAGGTGTTTGCCGATGGTGCTGTTGACCAGGTGGCCGACGCGGTCGCGGTCGAGCTTGCCGAGGTAGTCGACGCCGCGTTCGAGGTAGTCGCGCATGGGCGCGTTGATCACCGGCGAGAACGAGCTGATCACCGCCTTTTCCACGCGGCGCGGGCGTTGGGCGAGGGCGACGAGGGTGGCGGCGCCGCCCCAGGAGAAGGACAACACGTGTTCGGCGGCGAAGTGGTCGATGAGTTCCAGGAGGATCTGGCCTTCGATTTCCTTCGTCAGCATCTGCTCATGGCGGTTATGGATTTTGGAGCGACCGGCGTAGGGCTGGTCGTACAAAACCACGTTGAACTGCGGGTACAGGCTTTTCACGGTTTGGGCGAAGGAGGCCGTGGTGGCCATGGAGCCGTTGACCAGGATGATGGTCTTTTCAGCCGCGTCCGCGCGATAGAACTCCGTGTAAACCCGATACTGACCCTGTATATCCAACACAGCGATTTCTGGCCTCATGTCGTAAGACTCCTGGCAAGCGGGTAGGGCGCGCAGATCACTCTGCACGAGCTTTGTGACAGGTAGGCATACGCCTTGAAGATGAGCGCCCATGTCGCGCCGATGACGGCTGGCCGACGGGTGTTACCAGGGCGGGTTGTTTGCCGGGAAGGCCCGTGGATCAAGCGCGGGCGCGGCAAGGTGTTTCTTGGAGGTTATAGGCGACTCGCCAGTCATCTTTTGGCTGACGTTTTGATTCAAGCAGTCGGTTCGGGATGTCGCAAGTCGCAGGGATGGGTTTTAGCCATCACCGGCCGAACGGTCGTCAGACCTGGCGGATTTCATCGGCGCTCAACGCTCGATACTCACCGGGCGCCAGCGCGTCATCCAACGCCAGCGGCCCCATGCATTCCCGATGCAAGCGCAGCACCTTGTTGTCGAAGTGCCCGAACATGCGCTTCACCTGGTGATAGCGACCTTCGATGATGCTCAAGCGTGCCAGGCGAGGCGCCAACAGCTCCAACTGGGCCGGTTGAGTCGTCAGGTCTTCAAACGCGAAATACACGCCCGCCGCGAAGGTGGCGGCGTATTCCGCGCCGATCGGTTGTTCGGTCTCCACCAGGTAGACCTTGGGCAGTTTGGTCGTCGGTTGCGTCAGGCGCCGCGACCACTGGCCGTCGTTGGTGATCAGCATCAGCCCGGTGGTGTTGAAGTCCAGGCGGCCGGCGATGTGCAGCTCGTCCTTGTCCGGTTCGTCCAGCCAATCCAGCACGGTCGGGTGCTGGGGGTCGCAGGTGGCGCTGACGCAGCCCTGGGGTTTGTGCAACATGAAATAGCGCGCCGGTTTACCCGCCTGCAGCACCTCATCGTCCACGCACACCCGGCTGAATTCGCGCACCTCGTGGTGAGGATCGCTGACGGGCACGCCATCGACGCTCACCCGCCGTTCCACCAACAGCAGGCGCACTTGCTGGCGATTGAAACGCGGCAGGTTGCTGAGGAATCGATCAACCCGCATTACAACGGCTCAGCCCCGCGCAACTGTGCATCGACCTGGGCACAGCGCGGGCACAGGCAGGCCTGGTTGCGCAATGCATCGGGCAGGGCTTCGAGCACCGCCGGGTCGATGGTGACGCTGTAGCACCAGCAGGCCTGGTCGGCGGTGCGCGGGTCGGCCAGGGTGCAGTCGTTGCGGGCGCCGCAGGCGGGGCAGAGGGTGGCTGTGGTCATCGTTCGGTTCAGGCTGGATCGGGCAGGGCGCCGAAGGTCCCTGCACGATACAGCGCCGCTCAGTCCCGTTCCAGCACCACGACCCGCTGGCCGGCGCCAATCGCGCTGCCGGGCTGCACGGTGATTTCCCGCACCACTGCGGCAAACGGCGCCGGCAGCGCAATCTCCATTTTCATCGACTCCAGCACCACCAGCACATCGCCGGCCGCAACGCGTTCGCCCACCGCCACCCGGACCTGCCACAGATTGCCCGCGATATGGCTGTCGATGCTGTGCTCGTTGGCCTTCAGCGGCGTGTCCTGCGCGAGCGGCGCTGGCGCTTCCTCGCTGTCGAAGTGCGCCTGGCCGCTGGCGATCCAGCGTTCGCGCTCGGCATTGAACGCCTGTTGCTGGTGCTCACGAAACGCATCGATACCGGTGGCTTCACGCGCCAGAAAATCCTGGTAGTCCGCCAGGTTCAACACGCTGTCCTCGATGTGCAACGCAAAGCGCCCCAGCGGAAAGTCCCGACGAATCTTTACCAGTTCTTCGGCACTCACCGGGTAGAAGCGGATCTGGTCGAAAAACCGCAGCAGCCACGGCTTGCCGTCGAAGGCCGCGACTTCGCGATAGCGGTTCCACATCTGCAACGTGCGCCCGACGAACTGATAACCGCCGGGGCCTTCCATGCCGTACACGCACAGATACGCGCCGCCGATGCCCACCGAGTTCTCGGCGGTCCAGGTGCGGGCCGGGTTGTATTTGGTGGTCACCAGGCGATGACGCGGGTCCAGCGGCGTGGCCACCGGGGCGCCGAGGTAGACATCGCCCAGGCCCATCACCAGATAGCTCGCTTCGAACACGGTGTGGCGCACCGCGTCGAGGTCGGCCAGGGCGTTGATGCGGCGGATGAACTCCAGGTTGCTCGGGCACCACGGCGCGTCCTTGCGCACGGTGGTCATGTATTTGTCGATGGCCAACTGGCACGCCGGGTCATCCCAGGACAGCGGCAGGTGGACGATGCGCGAAGGCACTTGCAGGTTGGGCGTGGCGCACACGGCCGTCCATTCGCCGCTGATCAGCGCCAGCAGGTCGGCCAGGGGCAATTGTTCCGGCTGGTAGTGGACCTGCAGCGAGCGGATGCCCGGCGTCAGGTCGATCACGCCGTGCCGTGCGTGGGTTTCGAGGGCCTGCATCAGCGCGTGGGCGCGAAAGCGCAGCACCAGGTCGAGCTCGGGCGCGCCGATTTCCAGCAGCAGGTGGGTGTCGCCGGCCAATCGGGCAACCAGACGCGTATCTTCCTGGCCGATATCCAACACCACAGGCGACGCGGGCCAATGTGGGCGCGGGCTTGTTCGCGATGGCATCGCCTCGGTGTTGCTGTGAGCGCGCGTCGCCTGCATCGCGGGCAAGCCCGGCTCCGGCATTTGATCCCATTTCAGCGCGAGATCGCGGGCGGTCTCGACGTTCACCGCTTCGAAGCGCAGCTTGTCGCCGGCCTTGAGTTGCCCGAGTTGCCACAGGTCGGCTTCGATCACCGTCACCGGGCACACGAACCCACCCAGGCTCGGCCCGTCCGGCCCGAGGATCACCGGCATGTCCCCGGTGAAATCCACCGCGCCGATCGCATAAGGGTTGTCGTGGATATTCGACGGATGCAGTCCGGCCTCGCCGCCATCGGTGCGCGCCCACAACGGCTTGGGGCCGATCAACCGCACGCCGGTGCGGCTGGAGTTGAAATGCACTTCCCACTGTGTGGCGAAGAAGGTGTCGATGTACTCGGGCCGGAAGTATTCCGGCGCGCCGTGGGGGCCGTAAATCACCCGTAGCGTGCGGACCTGCGCCAGCGGTTGCGCGATCAGTTGTTGCCCTGCGGTGACGTCGACCAGCGGCAACAGATGCAGCACGTCGCCCGCGCGCAACGCGCGCCCGCCATGCCCGCCGAACTGGCCCAGGGTGAAGGTGCTTTGGCTGCCCAGGTAGTCCGGCATCTGCAGCCCGCCGCGCAGGCACAGGTAACTGCGCGCGCCGGCCCCGGCGAGAGTGCCGAGGCTCAACCGCGATCCGGCTTCGATCCGCAGCGTGGTGTTCATCGGCACGGGGTGATCGTCCAGCAGCAGCGGAATCTCCGCCCCGGTCACCGCCACCACGGCAGCGCAGTTGAAGCGCAACAGTGGCCCGCTCATGGTGATCTCCAAGGCTGCCGCGCCTTCGCGATTGCCCAGCAGACGATTGCCCAGGCGCAGCGCGCGGCTGTCCATCGGCCCCGACGGCGGTACGCCCACGGCCCAATAACCGAGGCGTCCGGGATAGTCCTGCACGCTGGTTTGCGTGCCCGCGCTGAGCACTTCGAACGTGTGGGCAACGTAGACCAGGTCTTCCAGGCAGCGCGTCCATGGATGGCCACCGGCAAAGGGCGCGGCCAGCAGGATCTGGCGCAGGTAATCGCGGTTGGTTTCCACGCCGTAGAGCTGGCTGTCGCTCAAGGCGCGATGCAAATCCAGGCGCGCCTGTTCGCGGGTGGGCGCCCAGGTGATGAGCTTGGCGATCATCGGGTCGAAGTACGGCGGGATCTCACAACCGGCCTCGACCCAAGTGTCGATGCGCAAGCCTTCGGCCTGCGGAAAATCCACGCAGGTCAACAGCCCCGGGCTTGGCTGGAAATCGCGGCCTGGATCTTCCGCATACAAGCGTGCCTGGATCGCATGGCCCTGGGGCTTCAACGCCAGCTCACTCAATGGCCGCATGTCTCCCGCCGCCAGTTGCACCATCCAGCGCACCAGGTCCACGCCCCACACTTGTTCGGTGACGCCGTGTTCCACCTGCAACCGCGTGTTCACTTCCAGGAAGTAGAAGCGACTGTCTGCGCTATCGAAGATGAATTCCACGGTGCCGGCGCTGCGGTAGTTGACCGCCTTGGCCAGGGTGATGGCGGCCGAGCACAGGGCCTCGGCCATGCCTTCGGGCAGGTTCGGCGCCGGGGTTTCTTCGAGGACTTTCTGGTTGCGCCGCTGCACCGAACAATCGCGCACGCCAAGGGCGATCACCTCGCCCGCGCCGTCGCCGAACACCTGCACCTCCAGGTGGCGAGCGTGCTCGATGTACTTCTCGATAAACACGCCGGCATCGCTGAAGTTGTTCTGGCCCAGGCGCTTGACGACGTCGAAGCACTCGTTCAACTCCGCGGCGTGGCGGCATACGCGCATGCCGATGCCGCCGCCGCCGGCGGTGCTCTTGAGCATGACCGGGTAGCCCACGCGGTCGGCGGCGAGTATGGCGGCGTCGAGGTTGTCGAGCAGTTCGCTGCCTTCGAGCAAGGGGAGGTGGTGTTGCTTGGCCAGCGCCCGTGCGGTGTGCTTGAGGCCGAATACGCGCAGCTGTTGCGGGGTCGGCCCGATAAAGGCGATGCCGGCGTTTTCGCAGGCTTGCGCGAAGGCGGCGTTTTCCGAGAGAAAGCCGTAGCCGGGATGAATCGCCGTGGCGCCGCTGGCCTTGGCGATGGCGAGGATTTTGTCCACCGCCAGGTAGGTGCCGGCCGCGGCGCCTTCACCGAGGCTGTAGGCTTCGTCGGCGTGTTGGATGTGCAGGCTGGCCGCATCGGCTTCGGCGTACACGGCGACGCCCTTTACATGCAGCTCGCGCAAGGTGCGCAGGATGCGGCAGGCGATGGCGCCACGGTTGGCGATCAAGAGTTTTTCGAACATGGCAAAACCCTGCGGGCCGTCCCGCAAAGTGAAGGAGCACTACGGTCGTCCGCAGTGCATGTCGTGAGTGTGGGAGGGGGGGCTCCCGATGGTGGTGAGCCAGTGGGTGCGTGTTTGGCTGACTTGCCGCCATCGGGGGCAAGCCCCCTCCCACAGGGTTCAGTGGTTTTGAAGACACTGCCCGGCTCGGGCCTGGCAGAGGGCGAATAGCCAACTGCGCAAGCGCTTGAGTGTCAGTTCCATACGAGTAACTCCGCAGGCGTCGGGTTGTAGGCGTTGCACGGGTTGTTCAATTGCGGGCAGTTGGAGATCAGCACGATCACGTCCATCTCGGCGCGCAGGTCGACGTATTTGCCGGGGGCGGAAATGCCGTCTTCGAAGGTCAACCCGCCGTCGGCTGTGACCGGCACATTCATGAAGAAATTGATGTTCGGGCCAATGTCGCGTTTGCCCAGGCGACCGTCATGGGCGCAGGCCCGCAGGTAGTTGTCGCGGCAGCTGTGCATGTAGCGTTTTTCCAGGGCGTAGCGCACGGTGTTGCTCTCTTGGGCGCAGGCGCCGCCGAGGGTGTCGTGGCGCCCGCAGGTGTCTGCGACGAGGGTCAGCATCGGCTGGCCGAGGTTGGAATAGAGCACGCTGCCGGCGCCCAGGTACACGCTGTTCTGGCGGCGCAAGGTGCGTTGCACGTCGTAGCGCTCGCGCGGGTTTTTCACGCTGAAGAACAGCGTGTCGACCGCCTGGTTGCCCTCCAGGTCAAGGATGCGCAGGGTCTGCCCGGCCTTGACCTCCATCAGCCACGGCTCGCCGGCGGGAATGGTGGCGCGGTACACCGCCGTGTCGGGTTGTTTCAGTGCGATAGACATGGCAGCTCCTCAGGCGAACAGACGGTCGGTGTTGATAAAACCGCGCGCGTTTTCCGGGCGCGAGGTGCGGCAGTGTTCGGCGACGCTTGGGTCGGCGTTCATCCAGCTCAGTTTCAGCGGTTGCGGGGCGTAGTCGGGGTTGGGGTCCATCGGATGCTGCAGCGCGGTGAGCACCACCAGGGTGTCCATCGGTGCGTAGAGTTCGATGTAGTCGCCCGCCTTGGAATTGCCCGGCACGAAGTGCAGGCCACCGTTGTCGTCCACGCTGACTTTGCTGAACAGGTTGAGGGTCATCAGCAGGTCGGACAGCCCCAGGCCCCACTTGCCCAATTCCACCAGCAGGTTGTCGGTGCCGTTGCGATAGAAACCGTTGCGCAGTTCCTGATAGCGACCCTGGCCGTACTTCTCGGCCACCTCGGCCGCGCACAGCACGCCGCCGATGCTGTCACTCCAGCCGCAGGTGTCGGCGGTGATGGCGGCCAGCACGCGGCCCATGTCCGAGTACAGGCAATGGCCGCGGGTGAGCTTGGCGGTGTGTTGGCATTTGAGGCTGTCGGGCAGGTTCAGGCGTTCGGTTTTTTCGTTCGCGTTGAGCAGGGTCAGGCTGACGTTGGCGCCGCCGCGCAGGTCGGTGAGGCGCAGCAGTTGGCCGCGCTTGAGCACGAAGGAACGGTGGCCGCCGCCGGGCAGTATTTCTTCGGCGAACGGCGGGAACAATTGAGTCGAATCGGTCATTTGGAAGTCGCTCCAAGTTCGGCGGCGAGCGCCTTGCGCCGCTCGCTGTTCAAAGGGATGTCGTAGGTGATACGGGCGCCATAGGCGCCGGGGGCGTGGGGGTCGACGCGGACCTTGTCGAACACCAGCAGGCGCGTGCCGAGGCTGAAGCCTTCGCTGAGGTCGTGGGTGACCATGAACACCGTCAGCCGGGTTTCGCGCCACAGCTCCAGCAGCAACTGGTGCATGTCTTTGCGGATGCCCGGGTCGAGGGCGCCGAAGGGTTCGTCCAGCAGCAAGACGCGCGGTTTCATGATCAGGGCCTGGGCGATGGCCAGGCGTTGTTGCATGCCGCCGGAGAGCTGCGCCGGGTACTTGTCCAACGCGTGGCCGAGGCCGACTTTGTGCAGCAGCGCGGCGGCCTGTTCGCGCGCGGCTTTTTTGGCTTTGCCGAACAGCCGTCCGAGCAACGGCGCGCGCGGCAGTTCGAGGCCGAGGGCGACGTTGTCGAGCACGCTCAGGTGCGGGAACACCGAGTAGCGCTGGAACACCACGCCACGGCTGGCATCCGGTTCGCCGGCCAGCGGTTGGCCGTCGAGCAGGATGTGGCCCTTGCTCGCGGTTTCCTGGCCCAGCAGCAGGCGCAGAAACGTCGATTTACCACAGCCGGAGGTGCCGACCAGGGTGCAGAATTCGCCCTCGGCGACCTGCAGATTCAAACCCTCCAGCACCACCTGATCGCCGTAGCGCTGCCACACATTGTTGACGCTGATAAAGCTCATGCCCGCGCTCCTTCGTACCACGGGAACGCGCGCCGGGTCAGGACCTTGAGGCCCCAGTCCATCAGCCAGGCGAGCAGGGTGATCCACACCACGTAGGGCAGGATCACGTCCATCGCCAGGTAGCGGCGCACCAGGAAGATCCGGTAGCCCAGGCCGTCGGTGGAGGCGATGGCTTCGGCGGCGATCAGGAACAACCACGCCGAGCCCAGCATCAGCCGCAGCGAGATCAGCAGGCGCGGCAGCAATTGCGGCAACACCACGCGCAGCATCAGGGTCCAGGTCGACGCGCCGAGGGTCTGTGCCTTCACCAGCAGTTCCACAGGAATTTCGCGTGCGCGCTGTTCCAGGTCGCGGGCCAGGCACGGGGTGACGCCGATGACGATGAGCATCACCTTGGACAATTCCCCCAGGCCAAACACGATGAACAGGATCGGCAGGATCGCCAGCGGCGGCACCATCGACAGTACCGTCAGCAACGGTGACAACGGCGCGCCGAACAATGGCAACGTCCCGGCGGCGATGCCCAGGCACAGGCCGGCGAGGGCACTGATGCCCAGGCCGAGCGCGAGGCGGCGCAGGCTCGACGCGCTGTCCTGCCACAGCACGTATTCGCCGGTGCGGCTGTCGGCGCTGAATGCCAGGCGCTTGACCGCCTCGAACATTTGCCCGGCACTGGGCAGCAGTTTGTCGTTGGGGTTATCCGCCAGGCGCTCGGCCGAGCCCACGAAGTAGGCGAACAGCAGCAGGGCGAACGGCAGCAGCACCAACAACAGGCGGCTGGAGCGGTCCGGGTGACGGTTGATCAGGCGCATGGCCGGGTCCTCTTACAACGTGCCGTCGGCGGCCATCTGCACGTAGCGGGGGTCGAACTGCAGCTTGAGGTTGGCCTTGTCGCCGCTGGTCACGCCATTGGCGAAGCTCATGCCCACGGCGCTGGTGTCCTTGGCCCCTTCGCCGAGCAGGCCGTGTTCAAACGAGAACTCGGCGACCTTGCGCATGGTCGCTGGCAGCTGCGCGCTGGTGGCGAAGGCCAGGGCTTCCTTGGGCGTGGCGAACAACTTGGTGGTGTCCAGTTGCGACTGGAACCCCTTGAGGTCGGTGCCCGAGGCCTTGGCCATGTGTTCCAGGGCTTCGCTGCTGGCGGCGCCTTTGGCGTTCATCAGGGCGACCACTTCGAACCAGGCGCCGGTGAGGGCTTTGCCCAGGGCCGGGTTGTCTTTGAGGGTCTGGGTGTTGACCACCATCATGTCCATGATTTCGCCGGGCACTTTGCTGGAGTCGAACACCTGGGTGACGCCGGGTTTGGCGTTGATCGCAGAGAGCATCGGGTTCCAGGTCGTCACCGCTTGCACCTGGTCGGTGTTGAAGGCGGCGGCGATGTCGGCGTCGGAGGTGTTGACCACTTTCAGGTCTTTTTCCGTCAGGTCCGCCGACTCCAGCGCGCGGGCCAGCAGGTAGTGGGACACCGACAGTTCCACCAGGTTGACGTTCATGCCCTTGAGGTCGGCGACGGTCTTGCCGCTGCCTTTGATCACCACGCCATCGTTGCCGTTGGAGAAGTCGCTGACCACCAGCGCGGTGCTGTCGACGCCACCGGCGGCGGGGATGGTCAGGGCGTCCATGTTGGTCATGGTGCATCCGTCGAACTGGCCGGCGGTGTACTGGTTGATGGACTCGACGTAGTCATTGAGTTGCACCACGTCGATGGTGATGCCGTACTTCTTGGCCCACTTGTCGAGGATGCCTTGGCTGCCGGCATACTCCCACGGCATCCAGCCGGCATAGATTGTCCAGCACACGCTGAAGTGGTCTTTGACGGCGGCCTGGGTCTGGACGCTCAGCACAGCGGCAAAGGCGGCGGCGAGCAGGGCGGGTAAACGGATTGAGGGCATGGGGCTTCTCCAGTTGATCGAGGGCGAGCAGGAGCAACGCGGCACCGTGAACGGTGGCTTGTCTCCCGGGCTTTTATCCCGCCGTGTAACCTCAACTGGAGGTCGCCGACTCTCGGACCAGCCACTCGCGTTTCGCGAGCCGGAACCCTAGTCAGCCATTGCAAATTGTGGTGCCGCGAACCTGTGATGAATCCTGCACGCAAGAGGCTAAGCGAGAGTCATGCCAAGTAGGGCGCGGGCGTGTAGGTCGCGGGTTTGCGCGCAACGCCCGACGCTTGAGTGCGTGCGGCTGCGTTGCAGTGGTGCGCCGTCGCACTGCAATGAGGCATTCGGCTCGTCCGAAACAGATGTTTCAGTCTGTGTCGAAATCGCACCAGTTTCGCTTTTTGATGTCAGATATTTCGTCATTCAGCAAAAGTTGAATGCCGCCCCCCAGCGTCGCTGGCGGTGCTCTTTCGCGGTCCAGGAGGCCGCCATGTATCGACGACTGCTTCTTATCGCTGTGCTCGGTCTATCCCTTTCTGCGTGCGTGCCCTATTACGATGGAGGCCCAGGTTATTACCGTTCCGAGGTCTATACCGCGCCCGCGCCGGTGTATTACTACGGCGGCGGCCCGGCGTATCAATATCGGCGTGGCTATTACCCGGCGCCGCGTTACTACGCGCCGGCGCCGCGTTATTACCAGCCGGCGCCGCGTTATTACCAGCCGGTGCCACGTTATTACCAGCCGGCGCCCCGCATGGGTTACCGGGCTTATCCAAACCAGGGTTGGGGGGATCGCTGGGGCAATGGCGGGCACGGTCGCGGTGGCGATCGTGGCGCTGGTCGCGGCGGTCATCGTTGACCGCTCTTGAAGGCAAGCGGCGCAGGCAGCGCCGCTTTTTCGTAGCATTTAGCAGTACTGTCAGATTTAACAGCTATCGTTTGGGTTTCTGGTGCATTCAACTGGGAGCGGCCGTTGCGCCTCTTTGACCGCCCAGTGAGCGAAGGAACCCCCGATGATCAGACAATTGATGTGCGTTTTACTCCTCATGGTCGGCGGCGTTGCACACGTGCAAGCGGACCAAGGCTGCCCTTATTCCTCGGCAATCAAGTACGTCGATGGCCACTTCCAGGCGACGGCGGGAACACTCGTCTGGCAAAGCCCGAAGATCGGCTATCGGGACTTTGTCGACCAATTTATTGGCGCCATTTTTACCCCGGGCAAGGAACAGGATCGGGAAAACGGCTATGTAGACAAGTGCAGTTACCTGACCGGTGACGGTCAGAGAGTGGACTTGCGGTACAGCAAATCGGCAGAGGTGGAGACGATGTCGCTGACCGGTACTTTGCATTGGCACCTTGCCAGCGACCCCTTCGGCCTGCCGGTGTATATCTGCCAGGACAGTCAGCCGGACAATTGCGCATTCACGGTTAAAAAGCCAAAAAACTGACTGTCAAAAGTAGGAAAAATCCGCGAGCGGATGGCGGCCTTCCCAGGCTTTGTTGAAATGCGCCTGCACCACGGCCTGCGGAATGGCATTGATATCCGGCCAATGCCAATGAGGCTGCTGGTCTTTGTCGATCAACCGCGCGCGGACCCCTTCGCTGAATTCCGGGTGACGGCAGCAATTGAGGCTCAGGGTGTATTCCATCTGGAACACCTCGGCCAGCGACAGGTGGCGGGCGCGCTGGAGCTGTTCCCACACCAGGTGTGCGGTCAGCGGGCAGCCTTCGCTGAGGGTCTTGCCAGCGCGGCTGAGCAACGGGTCGGCGTGCTCGCGCAACGGGCTCAAGGCCCGCCAGGCACTGCGCACGTCACTGACATCCAGCCACTCATCGATCTGCGCCCGGCGTGGTAGCCATTGCGCTTCGGGTTGCTGGTTGATGGCTTCCTGGGCCAAGGCCTTGAGCAGGCTGTTGAGCTGCATCGCGGTCTGTTCCTGCCAGTTCAGTTGCAACAGGCCTTCGAGCAGTTCGTCTTGCTGGTCGTCGCGCATGAAGCGGTCGGCCAGGCCCAGATCGAGCGCGTCGCGGCCGTTGATGTGCGCGCCGGTCAGGCCAAGGAACAACCCCAGTTTGCCCGGCATGCGTGACAGGAACCAACTGGCGCCCACATCCGGGTACAGGCCGATGCTGATCTCGGGCATGGCCAAGCGGCTGCTGGGGGTGACGATACGCACCGAGGCGCTTTGCAGCAGGCCCATGCCGCCGCCCAGCACATAGCCGTGGCCCCAGCAGATCAACGGTTTGGGGTAGGTGTGCAGGCGATAGTCGAGGCGATATTCCGCGGCAAAAAACTGCGCGGCCAGCTCCGGCACGACGCCGGGTTGTTCACGGCAGGCCATGGCCAGGCTGCGCACTTCGCCGCCGGCGCAAAATGCCTTGGGGCCCTTGCCGCGCAACAGCACGCAGACGATGTTCGGGTCTTTGGCCCAGGCGTCCAGGCGATCGCCCAGGGCCAGGATCATCGGCAGGGAGAGGGCGTTGAGGGCCTTTTCGGCGTCCAGGCTGGCGATGCCGATGCGCGCGCCGCCGCTGCCGGTCAGCTCTTCGAAGTGCAGGTTCATCGTGACCTCAATCGGGAAGGTGAAGGTTGAGTATGATCCCTTCATGGGAAAGTGCCGGTTGTGTGTCAGATCAATTGACAAGCGGGGTCGGCTTTCCTAGGGTTCGCCTCATTCTTTTTTACAAGACCAGTCAATCATGAGCGAAGGCGACCGTATCAAACTCGAACCCAGCTGGAAACACGCCCTGCGCGATGAGTTCGAGCAGCCCTACATGGCCCAGTTGCGTGAGTTCCTGCGCCAGGAACACGCGGCCGGCAAGGAGATCTACCCGCCTGGCCCGCTGATCTTCAACGCGCTCAATTCCACGCCGCTGGACAAGGTCAAGGTGGTGATCCTCGGCCAGGACCCCTACCACGGCCCCGGCCAGGCCCACGGCCTGTGCTTCTCGGTGCAACCGGGCGTGCCGGCGCCGCCGTCGCTGGTCAATATCTATAAAGAGCTCAAGCGCGACCTGAATATCGACATCCCCAACC
This sequence comes from Pseudomonas sp. GW704-F2, assembly GCF_059423025.1. Taxonomy (NCBI): domain Bacteria; kingdom Pseudomonadati; phylum Pseudomonadota; class Gammaproteobacteria; order Pseudomonadales; family Pseudomonadaceae; genus Pseudomonas; species Pseudomonas sp. GW704-F2. The sequence goes on from NZ_JBWKXO010000035.1 coordinate 38,719, forward strand.
ACGGTTGCCTGCAAAGCTGGGCCGACCAGGGCGTATTGCTGCTCAATACCACCATGACCGTGGAGCGCGCCAACGCCAACGCCCATGCGGGCAAGGGCTGGCAGTTCTTTACCGACCGGATTATCGAAGTCGTCAGCGAGCACCAACCGCACCTGGTGTTCCTGCTGTGGGGCGCGCATGCACAGAGCAAGCAGAAGCTGATCGATGCGACCAAGCATCTGGTGCTGACGTCGGTCCACCCGTCGCCGTTGTCGGCGTATCGCGGCTTTCTGGGCTGCGGGCATTTCAGCCGCACCAACAAGTTTCTTGAGCAGAATGGCGAGACGCCGATTGATTGGGTGTTGCCACCGGTCTGAACCATTCGCTGCGATGTGTCACCCGCTTGATTCGCAGCGCGCGTGGCTAACTGCGCCCCCTTGATATGCGCGAATCAAGGGGGGTACCTGTTATTTCTGACAGTATCCGACCGTCTTGTATCAGCATTAAATGATCTCCCTGGCCTCGTCGGTCTCATGCCGGCCGGCGCGTTTGTCAATGGTCAACCTGTGACTCATTGCGAGGAGAGTAGAAATGTCTGATTCGAAAGTATCTTCAACCGCCGAGTCGATTGCTTCAGAACCCGTCGACGTCCCCCAACGCAAGCGTTCGGCTTCCATCCAGACTCTCGACGTACCCTTGGTGCCTGAAGCCTTGCCACTGCTGTCGGACGAGGCGGCGTACACGATTCCGTTAGCCCTTCAGAATCAGTCATTGATGGTGACGATCGAGAGGGTTTGGCCGGTAAATTTCGCTAACGTCTCGATGACGACATTGGTTCAGTATCTCTGGCAGGGCCTTGAGGTTCACCGCCATGAGATCTTTGGCCCTTACGAGCCGGACGTCGAATTTCCATTGGTTCAACTGTTGCCGGCCAGTGTGCTGTCTACGGGGGGGATTCGCCAGCTCACGTATCGGGTGAGTGCTCCGCTGCTGACGACGACTGACTCTTTCCGAACAATGGTCAATGTCGACAAGAATGCGCCCAATAATGGCAATCAAGGGCCGGCGCTGATTTTTGACCCTGAAGTGATAAGCGACGGGGTGACCGACGACTACCTTGTGGCGCACAACGGTGTCGATGCAGAAGTTGTGCGTTGGCCGGATATTCGCCTTGAGGACCGGATTGAGTTCTTTTGGGGGGAACTTCCCAACGTCCGTTCTGCGGGCACGCTGAGCATCGGGTTGGGGCATATTGCTGGCGCGCCGATAGAAATACATTTTGATGAGGCCTTTATTCGCGACAGTGGGGAGGGCCGAAGGTTTGCCTCCTATCAGCTCACTGACCGTGCGGGCAATGTCGGGCCGTTTTCCACGGTGAACGAAATAAACGTCAACCTGCAGGTTTTGCCGGATCTGCCACGGCCTGAAGTACCCTTGGCGGAGTTCGACGGCCTGATTGACCTGGACGATGCACGTACCGGCGTAGTTATCGAAATTCCTCAGATTTTTGGGGCGCAGGAAAACGACCGGCTTGTCATCTTTTGGAATACCCACTCGCTGCCCCCTATTACGGTCGGTGCAGGGCAAGCGTGGCCCATCCGTGTTCCTGTTTCTTGGGAGATCCTCTCTGCCGGTGGTTTTGCGCAGTCGATTCCCGTGCGCGTGCGTTACCTGTTTCAGCGCGGTACTGCGTCGAGAAACTCGCCCAACAACTTTTTTATTCAGGACCTCAGTGTGGCCGGGCCAGACCCGCAAGGCCCCGACCCGATCAATACCCAGTTGGCGCGGGTTGTCGTGAAAGGTGTCACAGGGGACGACGTTGTCACCGAGTTGGATGCCCCGGGGCCCGTCCGTGTAGAGGTGCCGCTATGGAGCACTCCCGCCCCGGTACCTGGGCACCGGCTGGAATTGTTCTGGGGCGGTGAGGCTGCATTTGTAGGCGACTACGAGATCCAGCCCACAGACCTGCCCGGCCAAACGGTGGCTTTTTTTGTGCCCTGGATCGTGATCATGGGCGCCGCGTCCGGCCAGATACCGGTGTATTACTGGACGGATAATTCCGTCAACCGCCAACGCAGCCCCACCAAACTGGTGCGGGTGGAACTCGATACACTCAGGGGCTTGGAAAAGCCTGTATTACTGAACGACAGCACCCGTGATTTCGTTGCCTGTGATACCCGCCCGGAACCTTGGACAGGTGTCTTCATCGGGGTGCTCTGGGATGTGACCCTTTTCGAGGTGGGTGACAGGATTCAAGTGTACTGGAGCAGCTATCCCACAAAATCCGGCAATGGTGATCCTTTCCCGGGAACGAGTGTCACGTTCGACGTCGTGTTGACCGAGGATCATAGGAACGCCGGACGAGTAGATGTTCTCATCACACCCTTTGACCCATTGTTTACCCGTCCAGGGCTAGTCAGTGATTTTGGCTCAGGCGTGACTTACTACCGGCTGTTCAAAGTTTCGGGGGCAACAGGTGTGTCGTCTAAAAAACTGATTTTCATTAATCTGAAAAGACCGCAGGGTGGTGTGTGCCTTGGACCTGTCCGTACGTCATGAATCATTGAAAAACAGCGGCGGCGAAAGAGGGCATTACACCTAATGCCCTCTTTTTTATAGTCGGCGTTTTCATCACCACTTAGACTTTATGTTGCTGATAGTTGGACTGTTGATTTTGATCGGTTATTAAAACGCTATGTATTGATTGAATCAGCGCGGATACACGCTTTATTGGTTTACGCACCTGTGAAGTTTGACAGGTGCGCGCCCTGCAAGACGCAGATTTAATAGGGCTGTCACTCGGCCCAGTTAGATGTCGGAGAACGAGCCATTCTCTATCCTGCGAGAGTAACTAGCTATGGCGAAGTCCAAAAAAAACCAAGCACCTCAATTAAAGGCCCGGAGCACAAAAAAAACGGCAGTGGCGCCCGATTCCCCCCTGCTGGTACGGCCGCCGTGGGCTCGAACCCCTGTGGGGCCGCTGGTGTTGAGTGATTTGCGGGTGATGAATGCACTGCCGCCAGTGACGAACGGGCAGCCGAACTTGATGGACATCAGTGAGTTGTACGCTGAGGGTGTTCAGTGCGAAATCGACATGTGGATTGAGATCCTGCCTTTTGGCAACGATGGCTTGGAGGTCTTTATCAATAATGTCCTGTATGGCAGTCGCATCCCGTTCAGTAAACCGTTGTCTGCCCATACCTGGCCCTACCGTTTCTCGATACCGGAGGAGGATATTGGCGAACATGGGCTGAAGAACCTGACGTATGAAGTGTTTTCATCTAACGGTTCGACAGATGGCCCTGCCGCGCCTACCCCTGTCACCATCGACCGCCGAGATCCTAACGCAGGTATCAGGCCTGGCTCGGTGACGTTACCGAGTTGGGTCGGCAATTTCGTGACGCTGCAGGACCTGGACGCTAACGGCGGCGCCATGGTGATCGAGGTTCCACGTCGGTTGGACCCGCAAGTGGGCGACAAACTGGAGATCTACACAGAGTTTCCAAGTGATACTCCCTCATTGACCATTGATGATTTACCGCGCACCACGGCTCCCGTGATGGTGAGTCTGACCAAAGCGCTGCTTGAGGCGAGTGGCGGCGGCGTGAAGCAGCTCAACTATGTCTACACGGATCGTGCCGGTAACCCAACCAGCTACCCGAGCTCGTTTCGAGAGTTCACATTGGTAACGGAAGATCTTCCCGAGAACCTGCGTGACCCCGAGTGCCCCGAGGCGCCGCTTGACCTGCTTGACGCCCAATTGAACCGCGCCGAGATCTGGATCCGCGAATACGACAACGCACTTGCTGGGGACCGCGTTCTTGTCGAGTTCAATACCCTGCTGCTCGTTGGCATTGTGAATATGGTCTGGCCGCTCAGGGTGACAATCCCATGGGACGTGCTTCGCGATGGCGGTCTTGACGCGCCTTACGAGGCTGACGTGCTTTACAACATTGATCGTGGCGGGGTCATCACCGGGCCTTCCGACACCATCACGGTGGATGTGGACTTGAGGTCGGCGGGTGGGCGTCCGGAAGATCCGGGGCCTGTCAACCCTGACCTTGATCCGGTGGAGGTGACTTCATCCGAGGGGCTGACCAATCAGATCGGCCCAGGCGACATGGACGACGCGACGGCGCGGTTTGACGTGTATACGGGGGCGACGGCGGGGCATCTCATTCAACTGTGGTGGAAAGGCCTGCCTTGTTATGACCCTCCTTACGAAGTCACTCTTGCAGATGAGAGCGCTACTGAGTTTGTGCTTACGGTTCCCGCTGCGGTGATCAAGGACGCAGGCAACGGTGATATTCCCACCTGGTACACGCTCAATAACGGCGCGAACGATAACGTCATCGACTCCGTGGAAACAACGGTGTCAGTCAGCGCATTTGCGGTGGATAACCTATTGCCCATCAACTATCCGGATGGGTTGTCCTTCGGTGATGGCCGATTTGCGCTCACCTGCGCGCAAGGGATTCCCAGTGGGATCAGAACCGTTATCAAGGACCCTGCAAACCTGCGGGCGGGCGATCGGATTACGCTTCATTGGGTCATCTTTGGCCCGGATGATTTCGAGTCCACGGTCATTACGGTTGATGAGTCCTTCCCTAGCGTGACGATTACTCACAATCACGACAATCCGGGCCATCCAGGAGAGCTTTTTACCGTACCGTTCCCGACCTATATCCAGCCTGTCCTGGTCGGGCGTATTGAAGCGACCTATCACGTATTAAAAGCGGATGGCGTAACTGAAGGCAATTCACCGGCCACCATTGTGCTGATGACACGGCGCCAGACAGATGGCACCACCTGCGGTTAGTACCCAGTGTGAATGCGTTGAGCCAATAGGCCGCTACCTGGTCGCGAAAGCGTCCGGGTAGCGGTCTATTGGCTCTGATCTGGTGAGGCCCCGCCATTTTGCGGGATCGGAACCATGGTTTTGATACACGAGAAGGAGGTGCTACGCGCGTTAAATTTTAGTGGGCGCATTCTTAAGGAAAGTCCTACAAGGCACTGGAATTGCCCTACATGAAGTTCCCCTCTAGGTCCGTACTCTTGGCGCCGCTGAGAGCCTGAGGCGATAGATCTGTTAATCGCTTGGCTTGTTCAGTCACCCGACTAGAGGTTTATCACCCCCATGACTAATGTTAAAACGTTCACCCCTTCTCGACTGGCGACCGCTATTAAGGTACTGGCACTGATGCCACTGTCGTTGGCCGCTACGAAAGCAGCTGCACTCGAAATTTTTCCAGGCCATGAACTGACAATTGACGCCAGTTCGCCTTTTGACCGCTATCAATTGAGCGGTGATGCAAAACTCATCTCCAATGGCGCCAGGATCGTCAGTGTCCTTGCCCGCGACTCGACATTCGAAATGAATGGCGGCCGGGTACAAGCCGGTAATGAAGTCGGTGTTTCGCTCTACGGCAGTAACGCCACCATTCGTGATGCACATATTTCCAGTGGACGATCCACGGGCTTGATCGTCGGCACCGTGGATAACCGGGCGTCGACCGCTACTGTTTTCAATACCTCGATCGAAGGCGCCACGCAAGGCGTCATCTTGAACGGCTCCAGTGTGCTGTCGTTGAATAACAGTGAGGTCAGAGGGGGCGAGCAGGGCTTGTTGGCCGTCGACGGCCAATTGATCGCAAACCAGAGTCGCATCACTGGCGCCACCAACGGCATTGAAATCTATCGTCATCCGATAACCCCAGACTCGGCCTCCTTTACGTTCAACCAGACGGCTGTGGTCGGTGAGACCGGAGCGGCCATTGTGGTGAATGCTCCCGGCACGGTTGAAATCGATGTCAACAATGGCTCCACCCTGGTGGGCGGTAACGGCAACATGCTGGAACTGACCGCGGGTGGCTCGGCCAACATGCGCGTCAACAACAGCGCTCTGAGCGGCAATATCCAGGTTGGCAGCCTCAGTGAGTTGGACCTTAACCTCGATCGCGCCATCATGAACGGTGACGTGATCAACGGTGGCGGTACCGCCAGTGTGGGGCTGAACAACGGCTCGGTCCTCACCGGTCGCCTGGAGCACGTCGATAAACTGGCGATCAACAGCGACGCCACCTGGGTGATGGTCGACCATCAGCAGGTGGGTGACTTGTCCCTGAGCGGCGGCAACGTCAAGTTCGGCGAGACCGGTACGTTCTACCAGCTGGACGTGGCCAACCTATCGGGCAACGGCACCTTCATCATGAGCGCGGATTTCGCCACCCTGAGCAGCGATTTCCTTAATGTGACTGGCACGTCGTCGGGCGACCACAAACTGCTGATCGCCAGCAGCGGTGCCGACCCGTTGAGCGACGACCGCCTGCATGTCGTACACACCGCCGACGCTGGCGCCCAGTTCAGCCTGATCGGCGACCGCGTGGATATCGGGACCTATTCCTACAGCCTGATCAATGACAACGACGGCAAGGACTGGCTGCTCGACCCAGGCAGCAAGGTGATCAGCCCGAGCACCAACTCGGTGTTGGCGTTGTTCAACGCAGCCCCCACTGTGCTGCTGGGTGAAATGACCACCCTGCGCACCCGCATGGGTGAACTGCGCTTTAGCGAAGGTCAGTCGGCTGGGCTGTGGACCCGCGCCTATGGCAACAAGTATGAGGTGTCCAATGACAAGACCGGCCTGGGCTACAACCAGTCGCAACGCGGCTTCACCCTTGGTGCCGACGTGCCGGTATCGGGTGGCGACGGCCAGTGGTTGATCGGTGCAATGGCCGGTCACAGCACCTCGGACCTGGACCTTAACCATGGCAGCAATGCTACCGTCAACAGCTACTATGTCGGCGGTTACGCCACCTGGCTGGATGCCGAGAGCGGGTTCTACTTTGACGGTGTGCTCAAGTTCAACCGCCTGCACAACGAGTCCAATGTGGCCATGAGTGACGGCAAGAAAGCCAAGGGCAACTACACGCAAAACGCGGTGGGCGCATCGGCGGAAGTCGGTCGCCACATCACGCTGGACGACGGTTTCTTCGTTGAACCATATGGCCAGTTGTCTGCGGTGATTACCCAGGCCCAGAGCTACACGCTGGACAATGGCCTGGACGCCAAGGGTGACCGCTCCAGTACGGTGATCGGTGAACTCGGTACTACCGTGGGGCGCAATATCCAGCTGGAAAGCGGCGGCGTCTTGCAGCCGTACTTGAAGGCGGCGGTGGCCCACGAGTTCGATCAGAGCAACAAAGTGTTCGTCAACGACAATTCGTTCAACAATGACTTGTCGGGTTCGCGCCTGAAGCTGGGTGCGGGTGTGGCGATGTCGGTATCGCAGAACCTGAAGTTGCATGCGGATCTGGAACACAGCACGGGCAAGAACATCAAGCAGCCGTATGGGGTTAACCTGGGCTTGCGCTACGATTTTTAACGGGCTGGATGTATAGCGCGGTAGCGGTATAAACCGTGCGGGTAATGAAAATGCCCCGTCTCGAAAGAGGCGGGGCATTTTTTTGCTTTAAGGCAGGGCGGGGTGGTTTTTAAATGCTCACCACCGCCACGGTCGTGTTGCCAGAGTTGCAGACCAGCAAGTATTGGCCATCGGGTGTGCAAGCCACCCCATCGGGTTGATCAAAACCAGTAATAGTACCAACGAGTGTCTCGGTGGTCGTATCAATGACTCTGACACGGTTACCGGAAAGTTCCGCTACATACGCCCGGGGGAGAGTGGGATGGAAGGCAATTCCTCTTGGATCACTCAGCCCGGTTAGGGTTTTGACGTGAGTAAGACCCTCATCGGCGGTGTTGTAGATTTCAACTCTGTTTATGGCCGATACCGACACATAGAGTCGTTCCAAGGGGGAGTTAAGAGGGCTGTGGGCAAGTTCTTGAGCAACTCCCCCGTTGACAACGGTGTGGGTACGCAGCCCGCTGCTGAAAATAAATCGCTCCGTGTTGACGCCCGTTGTAAATGCCGATATGCCTTGTGGATCGACTATCGCAGCTCTAGGGGCGGACGTGCCAGTATAGTAAGTTGAAAGCTGGTTGCTTATTGTATTGTAGCCGAACAGCGCATAGTTACCATATGCGGTGTTAGGGCCGAAAAGTACTCGCGAACCGGTGGGGTTTAGGCAAATTGCCTGGGTTATGGCGCCATAGTTGTAGGGGTAAGAGAAGCTGAAGGAGCTGATATTAAAGACTAGGATGTTGGAGTTGGCGGTACTGCCATAGGCCGAGATAAAGAGCCTTGAGTCAGTAGGGTGCAACGCCAATCTATAAGCAGCATAGGCATAGGGAGTGCTCAGTGTTCTGACTGCATCAGTTGTAAGATTGATGATTGAAATCGCATTGGCACGCGAGTTCGCGACACATGCCGTTGTGCCGTCTCGACTGATTACGATTTTAGCCGGGCCATTCCCAGCTGTAATATGACGAATAATCTCCCCGGTTCCCTTACGCGTCACATAAGTGGGCACCTTGAAGTACTTGGCCGTATCCAGGCTGTTGGAACCGTCCAGCGATACCCAGGCTTTGACCGCAACCTCGCTGTTGTTCTCCAAGCCCGACAAATAGCTGGCGGGTATCAGGTCGAGCGTGCGTCCGGCATTGAATTCCGCGGATGTCACGCCGACCGCAAGCCGCAGGTCGCGATTGGTCGTGCTGAGTAACTGAATCCACACGGGTTGCCCGGCCCTGAAGAACGGCCATTTATCAATCCGCACGTTGTTCGCCACCGCCGTATTGATCGTCCCACCCGAGGCTTCAGGGATAGTGACCAGGTCCAGCAACGAACTCGGCAGCGCCAGGACCTCTACTGTCAGGTCGCCGGAAATCGTCGTTCCTGAGGATTCAATGAGTTGGTACGACACCGTGAACTCACCATCCAGATAAGCCGCAACAAAGTCGCTCGACAGCTCGAAGCGTGTGTAGTTCTCACCCGCTTCAGGCACGGCCGGTTTCGCAGGAATGTTTGGATTACCAATCCCCGATTTGCCTTTGATATTGACTTTGATGTCTGCATCACGCGGGAGTTTGTCTGAGATCACGCGAATCTCAATCGTTTGTGGTTGAGGTGCAATCACGTGTGTGGGGTTGAGTTCAACGCGAGTGTCCGAGATGAATGTGGTTGGCACTACTTGGGGCAGCAGCAGGGTGCGAGGCGTGCCTATTTTGATAAGCAGGTCGAGAGAGAAACGGTTCGGACCGCTAATGGGCTTGAGCTCATAGTACAAGCGTGCCGTGCCATCGTCATTGTTCAGGACAATATTGCGAGGGACGGTGAAAGGGATCTCGGCGTCTTCCCAGTTGATGTCGACCGCGAACCAGGGGCTGGTGAAACTGCCGCCGGGTGCCGACCCTACAAAGATCAGCCTGAGTTCGGTGCCTGCGACGATGGCGGGGTGCGGACGCACCCTGACGTTCAAGTTAGCCTTGTGAATCAATGGGTTGAAGGTGAAGTCAGGCGCCACCGCCTGTAATGTGGTGGGCGCTGGCAGGTCCTCCAGGGCATCGCCGACGGGCACGCTTGCCTTTTCTGAGGCGGGTCTTGGATTACCTCGATTGATCAGGTAATGCGCCTCGAAATAACCACCGCTGAGTGCGGTAAAGAAGGCGTTGTCCAACAAGAATTCAACATCGCCATTGCCGGCCATTTCCGTGTATTCGGCATAAGTGGACGTACCGTTGGCGGAGTGCCCCAGTACGATCAAGTCAACGCGGTCGTTGGGGTTCTGCCCGAAGTAGTGCGGGACCACGATGCGGACTGGGTTGGTATCTTCTGGCAGTGCGCCATTGACCAGGTCCTGTACCTCTGGAGGCGGCAGTCGTTGACTGACGGGGTCGCCGAAAATGTTATATAGCGCCCCTTCGGAGTGGCGGTCGGGAGTTCCAGGGCGAACGCGTTTGTAGGTGATCAGGATACGACCACCTGCCAGGGGCCGCAGGAAGGAAAGGGGCAGCGGGATAAGCGCCCGGATCACGTTGATAGATTGTACGTCGTATTCGAGGGTGATTTCGGTACGCACGCCGTCTGCGCTGAGTCCGCTGACGGTCAGGATAACCTTGTCGTTGACGCTATACCCCTGGCCGCGTATCGGCAGTTCAATGGTCGCGTCGCCATCGAGGTCCGGCACATTGATGAAGTCTTGTTCGCTTTCCGGGTCGTAATCGGACTCGGTGACATGCACAGGCGACAGCAGAGGTTCAACGCCACTCCCGACCCGCAGTTCGATCATTCGGGAGGGGGAGAAACCCGGTGATTTATTACCTGCCTTGTCGACGACGAACCATTCGACAAGGTGCGCGCCGTTGGGCAACTGGTTCCAGGTTCCGAAATACGCCGTGATTGTTATCGGGTTATTGCCAGAGGCCTCGAAAGACGTGACGGTGTGCTTGATGATCACGCCACCGATACTCAGGTGAATGACGTCATCCTCTTTGCGGTGGTGAACTTGAGGCTCTGCCCTGTCAAGTGGGTAATTACCAATCTGTATCTTCACGCCCGCGCTGATATCGGCATCGGTAATCACCCTGAAGTCTTCGATTTGCGGGTTGGTAAACCTGACGGGACTCATGTTGTCGTTATACGGCGTGCTGACGATCGGGTCCCTGCCGACAGGTGGCTCGCGATCAGCGAGATAATTGAACCGGCGGGTGCTATCAGTGGTGCCGCTCAGATGTTCGACGAAGACTTGCACCGTATTATTCGCCTGGTCAATAAAACGGCCGGCGTCCATAAACAGGAGGGTGAGTTGGTCAAGGTCGATTTCTTCTTGGGTAACAGTGTGGATAGGCCCCCGCACTCCGTTGATTTCAATCCAGATAAAGTCATGTTCGGCTTTATTCAGATACCCCGGCAGCAGACAGATGACGCCGTTGGTGTTGACCGTCAATGCCGCTGCGTTGAACGCTGCATCATGGCCGCTAACCGGCTTTGTTTCAGTGGGGAAAAGCACCACCAGGTCGCTGAACGGCCGGATGCCGGAGGTTGCATCGTCGGGGAACAGTTCATTGGGCATAAGCCCGCCGGGCCGGTGGTGGGAGGGGGCGATGAGCGCGGGTAGAGTGTTGTCGTCTGAGATGGCGTCAGTGTCTTGATCGAAGGTCATGATCATCGTCCTGTCTGGGCAATAGGCGTGGGCGCAATGTTCCGTGGGGAGGAGGAGGGCGCTTCAGTATTGATTCAACGCCCCGTGCAATGGGCTGCCTAGCTGTGAGAAATGACAGTGCCGACGAATGGTAAAACCCTGGAGATATTGCGCGGGTAAACATATTGAACCGCCGCCGGGCGTGCGCGGTTGGGTGGCGATGTTAAAAGCGTGAGCGTATAGCCCGAAGGAAACTCAACATGCTGGGTAATGAAAAAATGCCCCGTCTCGGAAGAAACGGGGCTTTTTATGTTTACAGTGTTAGTAAATCGCTAAACCATCGAAGCTGTTAGTTGTACTACCCCACTGCATGTCATTAGGTGGCCACCCCCGGTTTCCATAAATGTTGACAAAGCAATAAGCCAGCCCAGGTTGCGGTTGGCCAGGTGCTTGTTCAGTGGTCCATATATTACCCATCGATGGCCAGCGCCCACTGTATTGGCCACTAAGCTCAACAGCGATACTGAAGTTAGGAAGTACGCCGCCCCATGCAGCGGCTGCACTCACCATGGAATGCCATTGCCCTGTCCCCACAAACCGGCATCTGCGGAAGGACCCGTTGACAGTCACGTTATAGCTGGCTGTTTGCGCGGGTTGCGCACTGTCCCGAACTGTGATCGTCGCGGTACCTGCGGCAGTGATGTGAACGCGGCCCCCCGCATTGACGGAAATGGCTCCTGGATTATTGGAACTGTAGGTGTACGGTGGTACGCCGCCAGTGGCAGTCCGAGCTGAGCCAAAGTAAAAGATCTCATTGAAACCACCGAAAAAGTTCACCAGCAAGTAACCATTGAGATTTAGAAACCTTGGGCTGGTATCCATTGCCAGAGCGGGCGTAGTTCTGACCGTATAGCTGACGTCTTCCAGGTTCAAGGCGCTAGCCTCGCCATTGGTACCGTCCACGGATACAGAGCCTTTGACGTGCAGCTTGCTGTTTGCAAGCAGCTGGCTCAAATAGGCACTCGGTACGGGCTCCTGTACGAACCTTTGATCAAACTCCTGTTGATTAAGAGCCTTGCTAGCATCTCGCAAAGTGAGCAAGTGGGGTTGATTCCCGGCTTTGACACCTTCCAGATAGATCCACGAGGATTGTCCTACTGCATAAAAGGGCCAGGCAGCGGTTCTGACGGTGGCGGCGTTTCTGATATCAATGACACCTGCCGTGGCCTCAGGAACGCTCAACAAGTCTAATGCTTGTGCCGGCAGAGGCTCCACCTCGAGGGTCAGTGGTACCGACCCAGTGGTATTGCCGCTGCGGGTAACCTCGAAATACACCTCGCAAGAGTCCCCCAGGTAGGCGGCGACAAAATCGCTGAAATGTTCGAATCTAATATAGTCTTCGCCAGGCTCCGCAATGCCGGGTTTTGACGGAATGTCGGGAGTCCCCAAGCCTGATTTGCCCACGACCCTCAGTTTGACGTCATCGCTGTCGAGCATCGGGAAGTATTTCACCCTGAACTCTACTTCGACCGGAGGCAGCACGTGCAACGGGTTCAGGCGCGACAGGGTTGGCGTAATTGCGGTGGCCTGCACAACAACCGGCGGCTCGGACAGTTCCAGCTTAATGCCGATGTAGATCACAAGCTCCTGGGAAAACCGGGAAATTGCACCTGGCGTCTTAGGCCTTACCTCGTAGGAAAGCGTCATCGTGCTGTTGAGATTGGCCAGGACGATAGTTCTCGGAATAGTGAAAGGGATGACCGCGTCCTCCCAGTTGATATCGACATTGAACCAGTCAGTCGTAATGCTGCCGCCTGGACGGGTACCTGTGGCGATCACTCTGATCTCTACGCCTTCTACAATGAACGGATGGGGGTCAATCCTGACATTGAGGTTGGCCAGGTTGGTACCGGGGTCGAACACAAAACCGGGCGGTAACGCTTGCAATGTCCTGGGGGGCGGTAATGTTGCCCTTGCATCACCGACAGGCACCGTTACCTGTTCAGAGGCTGGCCTTGTTACGCCACCATTGATCAAGTAATGAGCAGTAAAATACCCACCGCTCAGTGCATTGAAGAATGCGCTCTCCAACAAGAAAACAACGTCACCGATACCTGCCATTTCGGTGAATTCGGCATAGCTGGGCACGTTATTGGCGCTACGGCCGACCACTATCAAGTCGACTCTGTCATTTTCATGCTGCCCGAGGAATTTAGGCACCAGAATGCGTACCGGATTGGTATGGTCGGGTAGAGAGCCGTCACTGTCCAAATCCAGGACTTGTGGTGGTGGTAAACGGGTTCCGACCGGGTCACCGTAGATCGCGTAGAGCGAGCCTCTGGAGGGACGATCAGCAACGCCTGGACGAATCCGTTTGTAAGTGATGAAGATGTGCCCACCCGGCAGGGGCAGCAGAAAGTCAGCAGGCAGGGGGATGTTGACCCTGATTGGAGTGATCGAGGTCACCCGATGGTCGATGGTTATTTCGACTGGCACGCTGCTGGCGCTGAGGCCCTTTATCGTCAGGCGCACCGTATCGCTGACGGCGTATCCGTTATTGCGTATGGGCAATTCGATGTTTGCGTCGCCATCGAGATCACGGATATCGATAAAGTCCTGATCGTGCTCCTCGTCGTAGTCGGACTCGGTTACAAACACGGCGGGCAGTATTGGTTCGCTGCCACTCCCCAATTGCACTTCAATGAGCCTGCGAGGCGAGAAGCCTGGGGAATGATTACCCACCTTGTCGAGCACATACCATTCCACAATATATTCGCTGTCAGGTAGCGCTTCCCATGTGCCGAAATAGGCCCAGACACTAATAGGCAAGTTGCCTGAGGCTTCAAAATTGGTAACCGTGTGTTTGATCAGCAAGCCGCCGATACTTACGAAAATTACGTCGCCTTCTTTACGGTGATGTTTCGTGGGAACTGCGGGATTCAGTGGATAGTCTTCAATCAATATCTCGACCCCAGCGATGGCATTTTCCTTCGTGATCACGCCGAAGGCCTCGATCTGTGGGTCTGCAAACTTCACGGCAGCCATATTTTCGTTGACGTTGGGCGTGCTGACGATAGGGTCCGGGCCGACTGGGTGCTCACGATCAACGTAGATTGTGAACAGCTTGCTTTTATCAATTGTGCCGCTCAGTTGTTCGACAAAGGCCTGTACCTTATTGTTTGCCTGATCGATAAAGCGGGTGCTTTCTATAAACAGGACAATTTGCGTGCCCAAGTCGGCTTCGTCAGCGCTGACGGTATGGAAGGCTACTTGCACGCCGTTGAGTTCCAGCCAAATGAAGTCATTTTCAGCTTGTTCCAGATACGGCAGAAGGATGCAGATGACCCCCGAAGGGTTTACCTTCAAGGCGGCATCATTGAAGCCACCATCAGCACCTGCGACAGGTTCCCATAACGTTGGGAAATACAGGGGCAAGTCGGAAAATGGAGTGTTGATAAATGTTCTTGAGTTCAATGCAACGTCGGTTGGCGGTGGTGAGGTGAAGCCTTTGCGACGCAGGTCATTGGGGTGAAGCACACCGAGTGTATCGCTGGAGGAAATATCAAGGGCCTCCGGAAAAATCGACTGGTTGTCGATGGGGTCAGGGGCTTGATCGTATGTCATGATTAGGATTCCTTGTCATAGGGAAAACGATCGGAAACCCGTCACACAAGTGGGTCTCTGGCTTGATTCAGCGCCCGTCATCTATCGCCTGCCTAGCTGTGAGAAATGACAGTGCCGACGAATGGTGAACCCGACTTGTCCGTCAGCTAAAACACCACCAACGACACTGAATCCCCGCCGATATTGGCCACGTAGCCGTGGGAATCGTCTGGGGCCACCACCAGCCCGCGCGGCTTGTTAAACCCGGCATAGCTGCCAATCACCTGTCGCGAGCGCGTATCGATAATGCCCAGCAGGTCGCCATCGGTCTGCGACACGTAGGCCCGATCACGCCCGCGTTCGAAGGCGATGTCGTAGGGGCCCAGCAACCCGGTCAAGGTCTGCTCGATGCGCTGGGTCGAGGTATTGCCGATCGTGACGCTGCCGCCTTCGCGCGCGCTGATATACACCTGAGAGCCACGGGGGTTATGGGCGATGGCGACGGGGGCGGAGCGGGTGTCGGCGCTGTTGATCAGGCTGTTGGTCGGCAGATTGATGATGGACCAGTCGAAGAATGTGGCCACGTGTGCGCGGTTGTTATCGGGGCTGACGGCGACATCGATGGGCGCGCGCACCGGGATCGAAGCCACGCGTTGGTGGTTGCTTGTGTCGATGACGACCAGGCGCGATGCACCTTCATCGGCTACATACAGGCGCGAGCCGTTGGCATTGAAGCGAATGCCTCGGACGGTGGTGAACCCGGTCAGCGTGTCGATCAGCGAATAGTCCCGCGTGCTGTAGAGGCGAATCGGGGTATTGGTGGCGCTGCTGTTGTCGGTCACATACAGACGCTCGGCCGTTGGATGAATGGCCAGGCGCAACGGCGAGCCCGGCACGTCGAAGCTGTCGATGACGCGGTTACGCAGGGTGTCGATGACCCAGATCGAAGTGCGGCCGAAGGTGCAGGCGACGTAGAGCCGCGTACCGTCCGGGCTGAGCGCCAGGGCGTTCGGCGAATTGCCCACCGGGATCGTGGCGAAGATGCCCACGGTGTTGCTCATGCGGTAGTCGACAGGGCGAAAGGCGATGGCGAAATCCTTATGGGCGCTGCCGTTCAGCGATACCCGCGCCTCAACCCGCAGGGTGCTCTGGGTCGGCAAGGAACGCAGATAATCGGCGGGTAAGCGGACTTCCACGCGTTTGGCATTGAATTCCGCGGCGCTCAGCGGTGTGCCGTCGCGCAGCACCCGATTGGCCGCGGCCTTGATTTCGAGCCACACCGGCTGCCCGATCCGCATGAACGGCCATGCCTGAATCACTGCACTGTGCGTCACGTTGGCGTTGATGATGCCGTTCGACGCCTGGGGCACGTTGACCAGGTCCAGCGCTTGCTCAGTCAGCGGGTCGATGGTCAAGGTCAGCACCTGGGAGGCGCTGGTGGCACCGGCGCGGGTCACGGTATAGGACAATGCAGCGTCTCTGCCCAGGTTGGCGGCAATCACCCGATTACTGATGATGAAGTCGACATAACCCTTCAGCGGGTCGCCTGGCCGTGGATTGATGACGGGCGTTCCGAGCCCGTAGGTGCCGATGAATCTGGGCTGGATATCATCGCCGGCGAGCATCGGCTTGTAGCTCACCCGAAACGTACAGACCGGCGGCTCCAGCACATGTTGCGGGTTGAGCCGGGCGGTGGAGGGGTCGGCGATGTTGATCGTGCTTTCCAGAATATGCGGCACCGGCAGTTGCAGGCCGCTACCGACGGTCATCACCAACGCCTGGGAATAACGGGTGCGCTGGCCGGTGTGCTCCACCCGATAGTAAATGCGCGCCGAGCCGTTGAGGTTGGCCACGACAAACACCCGTGCGATGACAAACGCCAGGTCCTGCCCGACCCACGGCCGGGTGATGGGGAACCGGTCCGGTGGGGCGCTGCCGCCCATGGCGCTGCCTTCGACGTACAGGGTGACCGTGGCGCCCTCCGTGAAAGCGGCATGCGCCGCAACCCTCACGTTGGCATTGCCTCGGGATTGCTCGGGGTCGAAGTTGAAGGCGGGGGCGGGGGCTTGCAACACCTCAGGCGCGGGCAGGGCGTCCTGGGGCTCGCCGATGTTGAGTTGCAGAATGGCCGACGGTGGGCGCCCCCCGGCGGTGTTGATGTAGTAGTAGAGCATCAGCTCGCCGCCATCGAGCTGGCGGATGTCACCGTCGATCCCATTGTGCAGTTCGAACACGACGCTGCCTTCGCCGGCCGGCAACCCGTGCTCCTGATAAAAACGGTGGCCGTTGGCGTAGGTGCCTTCCAGCACCAGCGTGACACGGTCAAAGGGCTTTTGGCCGGTGTAAGCCGCGATCGTAACGGTCACCGGGTCGGTCAAGGGATGCAGGACGCCGCCGCTGGCGGCGGGCACTTGCGGTGCTACGAGGCCGGTTTGTTCGGGGGTTCCGCTCACTTGGACGAAGGTGTTTTCCGAGGGCCGGTTGACTTGTCCTGTGCGAATTCGCTCATAACTCAGTTGGATCAAGGCGCCGATAAGCATACGCACGTCAGCATTGGGCCATGGGACGTCGACGAAAGGCGTTGTGGTCGATGTGATACTGGCATCGTAGGTCTGTTCGACATCGACACCTTCCGGCAAACGCCCGCGAATGGTCAGTCGAAGACCGTCGCCCGACGCCCAGCCTTTTCCCTCGACCGCCACCCTGAGGGTTGCGTCTTTGCCTGCCAGCGTGTCCGCGTCCAGCGTGCCGGTCGGTGCTTCGACAATCTGGGCGGCGTCCAGCAACCGTTCGTTGGGATCCAGCCGCACTTCGATCAGTTGCATCGGCGAGCGCCCCGACGCGTAGTTGCCGACCTCATCGATGACATCGTAGGCGCAGGCCTGAAAGCCACTGCCGATGCGCAGCCAGGTGCCGTAATAGACCGTGATTGAAATCGGGTTGCGGCTGCTGGCCTCATTCTCTGTGACGATGTGCTCGATGATTTGCTCGCCGATGATCAAGCGAATGCGATCGCGTACCGCCCGGTAGGTACTGGGAGGCCGGTTGAGGTCCAGCGGGTAAAAGGGGATTCTCACCACCACCCCGCGCCCGGCTGCGGCCGAATCGATCAGGAACTGCGCGGGTTGCGGTCGCGACAGTTGTTCATTGACCCAGGGTGGGCGGGTAATGG
>NZ_JBWKXO010000036.1:0-55642 GCF_059423025.1 Pseudomonas sp. GW704-F2
GCGTCCCCTAGGGGACTCGAACCCCTGTTACCGCCGTGAAAGGGCGGTGTCCTAGGCCACTAGACGAAGGGGACACACGTACAACATTCACTCCCTGCCGCGTTTCGCTGTGTGCTTTACGCTGCAAGTGGCGCGCATTCTATGGATGGATTGAAAGGTCGTCAACCCCCCAGGATAAATTTATTTAAATCAATGACTTCGCCCCCGTTTCCAGACCCGTGCGGGCATTCTGCGCGTCCGTGCCTTGACGCCTATATTCTGGCGCCCGACAAGACGCTATAGTTCGCTCAGCAACTGATGGCATTGTGCATCTACGCAGGGAATGCTTACGTATATAGAAGAAACTACCTGGGCAACTGGTCGAACAGTCCTATCCGGCAGATGTCTCAGTCACTACACTCCACAGCAAACCCTATAAAGAGGTCGCACCGGTGACACCACTCATGATCACCCTGCTGGTAATAGCCGGGATCGTAATACTGATCGCCATTGGCTATATGAACCATGTGGTGGAAAACAACAAACTGGAAAAGCAACGCACCGTGATCGAGCTTAATGACCGGCTGCGTCGCTGTGGTGAAATCACCGAGACCTTCCCCGGCCAGTTGATGACTCCGGCACTCAAGCTGCTGCTGACCCGTCTGGAACTCAACGTCAACCAGCGCTTGCTGCACCTCAACAAGTCCAGCGCACCGCTCAAGGCGCGGATCGCCGAACTGAATGCGCTGGTGGCCCAGGGCGAATCGATCCCGGTCAACAACCCGCCCGGCCCGATCCAGACCGAAGCCAAGGCCAAGGACGTGCGCTTCCTGCTCGAAGCCCTGCACGGCCAGGTCACCCGCGCGGCCCAGGACGGTTTTCTGCCGGCCAATGAAGCCAAGCACTGGATCAGGGAGATTCGCCACATCCTGGTCCTGCTGCACATCGAGTTCTTCAACAACCTCGGCCAGCATGCCCTGCAACAGGACCAGCCGGGCCAGGCGCGCCTGGCCTTCGAGCGCGGCGTGCAGTACCTGCGCAAACAGCCTGAGCCGGCGATCTACAGAGAGCAACTGCAATTGCTGGAGAGTCAATTGGCGCGCGCCAACTCCACGGTGCTGACCAACAGCAAACCGGCGGAAGATGAAGTCAACGAACTGACCGAAGGCCTGAAAGTCGCCGACACCGACGCCGAGTGGAAGAAAAAAGTCATCTACGACTGACCTCCCCCACCCCATGTGGCGAGCGCTCCTCGCCACATGCCATCATTTAGCATCTATCCCCTCGCCGTCGACTCGCGTACAAAAGTCCCCCTCACTCCGTGAAGTTAGAGGCCCGCTATGCCTGTCGCCGTGATTGATGGACAACCGCTGCACTATGTTGACCAGGGCCGCGGCCCGGTCGTCCTGCTGGGTTCGAGTTACCTGTGGGACCGCGCCATGTGGGCACCGCAGATCGAAGCGCTGTCGCAGCAATACCGCGTGATCGTCCCCGAACTGTGGGGCCACGGCGAGTCCGGGCCGCTGCCGGCGCACACGCGCTCCCTGGACGACCTGGCGCGCCAGGCCCTGGCACTGCTCGACCAGTTGCAGATTGCCCAGGTCAATCTGGTGGGTTTGTCGGTCGGCGGCATGTGGGGCGCACGCCTGGCCCTGCTGGCACCCGAGCGGGTCAACAGCCTGGTGCTGATGGACACCTACCTCGGCGCCGAGCCCGAGGCCACGCGCCAGCACTACTTTTCGCTGTTCAAGATGATCGAAGACGCCGGCGCCATCCCCGAGCCGCTGCTGGATGTGGTCGCGCCGATCTTTTTCCGCCCGGGCATCGACCACGCATCGGCGCTGTACCAGGATTTCCGCAAAGTATTGCAGGGCTACCCCACGGCGCGCCTGCTGGACAGCATCGTGCCCCTGGGTCGGCTGATCTTCAGCCGCGCAGATGTGCTGGAGCAGTTGTCACGCCTGGACGCCGACACCACCCTGGTGCTGTGCGGCGAACAGGACACGCCTCGCCCACCCGCCGAGTCCGAGCAGATGGCCAGCCTGATCGGCTGCGGCCTGAGCCTGATTCCCGACGCCGGGCATATCTCCAGCCGCGAGAACCCGGACTTCGTCAATGAAGCGCTGCTGACCTTCCTCGCCAACCACGCCTGATCGCGCCCCGGCCCTTTGATCGCGGCCCGGCGGCGGCGATCAAAGGCGGAAGTGCCCCACCATGCCCTTGAGTTCCGCGCCCAACCGCGCCAGCGCAATACTCGACGCGGCATTGCCTTGCATGCTCAACGCCGATTGATCGGCACTCGCGCGAATGCTGGTGACGCTGCGGTTGATCTCTTCGGCCACCGAACTCTGTTGCTCGGCCGCTGCGGCAATCTGCTGATTCATTTGTTGGATCAATGACACCGCGACCGCAATGCTGCCCAGCGCGCTTTCGGTTTCCAGCGCATCGCTGACGGCCAGCTTCACCAACTCGCCGCTCTGCTGGATCTGCTGCACCGACGCTTGCGCCGCGCTGCGCAAGGTGCCGACCAGGCGCTCGATCTCCTCGGTCGATTGCTGGGTGCGCTTGGCCAGCGCCCGCACCTCATCGGCCACCACCGCAAAACCACGGCCTTGCTCACCGGCGCGCGCGGCCTCGATGGCTGCGTTGAGCGCCAGCAGGTTGGTCTGTTCGGCCACGCTTTTGATCACGCTCAACACGCTGCCGATGTTCTGGATTTCGCTGCTGAGGCTGTCGATGCTGGCGCTCGCGCTGGTGCTGGACGTGGCCAGCTGTTCGATGCGCTGCAAACTCTGGCGCACCACCTGCTGGCCGCTGTCGACTTTGTCATCGGCGGTCTGCGCAGCCTGTGCGGCCTCTTCGGCGTTGCGCGCCACATCGTGGACCGTGGCGGTCATCTGGTTCATCGCCGTGGCGACCTGCTCGGTTTCTTCCTTCTGGCTGCTGACCTCGATGTTGGTCTGCTCGGTGACGCTGGACAGCGAATGCGCCGAACTGGCCAATTGCTCGATGCCCGCTTGCAGCCTGCTGACCATATCGCTCAAGCCGCTGCCCATCTGTTGCATCGCCTGCATCAGCTGGCCGATTTCATCGCGGCGACTGACGTCCATGCGCCCGCTCAAATCGCCGGCTGCGATCTGCTGGGCCACCGCGATCACCCGGCGCAGCGGCGCGACGATCAACCGGGTAATCACCCAGGCAGCAATCAAGCCCATCAACAGCGCCAGGGCCGAGGAGCCGATGATCAGCAGCGCGCTTTTCTTCAACTGCGCCTGCATCGACTGATCTTCGGCGGCATACGCCTGGTCGACGCGGCTGACCACTTGATCGGCGCGATCATGCAATTGTTTGTAGACCACTTTTTCCTGGGCCAGCAGGCCGGTGTATTCGCCGAGCTTTTCATTGAACGCAGCGATATGCCCGCCGACCTCATTGAGCACCGTCTGGTAACCGGCGTCCTTGACCGAGGTCTTCAGTAACTCGACCTGGGCCAGCGCCTGCTCGGCCTGTTCGATCTTGCCTTGTTCGGCGTTGTCTTCCTGCCCTTTGCGGCTCTGATCGAGGCGCACATGGGCCTCGTTCATGGCTTGCAGCATCAACCGCGAAACCTGGCTGACCTGCCCCGCCTGCTCGATAAACTCGGCGCCCTCCTTGCCCTGGCTTTCCTTGAGGCCATAGGCGCCATCGTCGGCCAGGCCGGCCTGCAACACATCGAGGTTATTGGCCACGCTGGACACCGACCAACTGGCCATTTCCAGTGCCAGGTCCTTGGTCTGGGTCAGTTCGACGAACTCATCGAACGCCTTGCGGTAAGCCGCCAGGGCCTGTTCGACCTCCGTCATCAGCGGCACGTTGGTCGCAGACTCGGCCTTGAGGCTGGCGGCCAGGGCGGCCAAGGCGTCGACTTGCTCATGCAGGGCGTCGACGGACTTGGGGTCGGCGTGCAGCGCGTAGTCCTGCTCGATCAAACGCACCTTGAGCAGCCCGCTGTTGAGCGAAGACATGCTCTTGAGGCCCTCGAAACGCAGGCCAACGGTTTGCAGGGACCACACGCCAATCGCTGCGACCAACGCAGTCAACAGCAGCACCAGGCTGAAGCCCAAACCCAGTTTTTTCGCCATACCGAGGTTGGCGAAACGTCGTTGCACGGCCGAAATCATTGCACTCGAATCCTCTTGCAATGGCGGATGCCATCAAGTCCGGTTTCCCAGTAGCGAGATTCGCAACCCCAAGGCCCTGAACACAAGTCGTTGGCGCCACAATAATGGCAAAAAGCTACACACTCGTCGTTTTCAGAATGGTCGAGGTCGATCTGGCGGGCCCCGCGGCGCGGAACAACGCCAGGGCCCGCTGATCAGCAGCATAGGCCACATTGATGCGCTGCCACTCGCTGTGTTCACCCGTGGGGCTGAACAGCGCCCCCGGCGACATCAACACGCCGAGTTGCCGCGCACATGCCTGCAAGCGTGAACGGTCGGCCATGCGAGGCCGCGCCCAGACAAACATGCCGCCGGCGGGCACGGCGAACACCTGCCACTCCTCATCCTCCAGCACCTGCAAGGTCGCGGCCATTTGCGCGTTCAGGCGTTTGCGCAGGCGCTGCACCCATTTGCGATAGGTGCCGTTGGCCAGCAACGTGGCCATCACCGCTTCGGCAAAACGCGAGGTGCCGATGCCGGTGAGGGTCTTGAGGTGTACCAATTGCGCAATGATCGGCGAACTGGCGCTAAGGTAGCCGACGCGTAGGGCACTGCTGAGGGTCTTGGAAAAACTCGAGACATAGATCACCCGGTCATCATGGGGCAACGCCGAGAGCCGCGTGCAACTGGCGTGTTGCAGGTCGGCGTAGACATCTTCTTCGATGATCAGAAAGTCTTCGCTGTGCGCCAGCGCCAGCAAACGCTCGGCCACCTTGCGGCACAGGCTGGTGCCGGTGGGGTTGTGATACAGGCTGTTGATAAACAGGCACTTGGGACGATGGCCACGCAGCAGGGCTTCCAGCGCCGGGACGTCCGGGCCGCCCTGGGTACGCGGCACTTCCAGCAGCGTGACGCCGTGGAAGGCCAACTGACGAAAGAGGTTGCCATAACCGGGGGTTTCCACGACCACCGTGTCGCCGGCCTTGAGCAAGGTGCGGATCAGCAGGTCTTGAGCATGGCTGGCGCCATGGGTGGTGAGAATGCGGTCGAGGCTGGTGGCCACGTGAATCTGGGTCAGGCGCTTGAGCAGTTGCTCGCGCAGCGCCGGCAGCCCCAGTGGCGTGCTGTAGTTGAACAGGCCGCCGGTATCGATGCGGCTGACTTCGCGGATCGCGTAGCTGATGTCATCGCTTTCGCGCCAGGCGTCCGGCAGCCAACCGCAGCCGAGTTTCAACTCGCCCAACGGGCTGTCGGTGAAAGCGCCCCACTCTCGCTCCGCGCCTTCATACCAGTGGCGTTCCTGAGCCACCGGAGGCTGCGCCACCACAAACCTGGAGCCCTGCTTCGAGGTCAGCAGACCCTGGGCCTCCATGCGCTCGAATGCCTCGATCACGCTGGACTGGCTGAGCAGGTTGTCGAGGGCCAGTTGGCGGATGGACGGCAAGCGTGTACCGGGGCTGACCCCGCTCTTGCGAATCCATTCCGCCACCGCGCTGACGATTTGCTGCACCACCGGTACAAGGGCTTGTCGATCGATCCCTAAATCCATGAGCCACTCACTTAACTATCTGTTATTCAACCCAAAACAGTTAAGCACAGAAGCCCGCTCCAACCGGTCGCCAACAGTAACTAAAGTATTGATTTTATTGACTTATTTACCTCCTGATACACATTGGATCACGGCGTTTTGCCAGCTATGGAAATGCCCCACAGCACCTCAAACTTTTTCGAATGAGGTGCGGCTTGGAGTCCTAGATCGCGGTGGCGCCGCCGTCCACTGCCAGGGCGTGGCCGGTGGTGAACGCCGCACCGTCACTGCACAGGTACAACACCGCACTGGCGATTTCCTCGACCTTGCCGATGCGCCCGACCGGGTGCATGGCCGCGGCGAATTCGGCTTTGCGCGGGTCAGCTTCATAGGCACGGCGGAACATGTCGGTGTCGATCACGGCCGGGCATACCGCGTTGACGCGGATGTTCTTTTTCGCGTACTCGATGGCCGCCGATTTGGTCAGGCCGATCACCGCGTGCTTGGACGCGGCATAGATGCTCATCTTCGGCGCAGCGCCCAGCCCCGCCACCGACGCAGTGTTGACGATCGCACCAGCGCCCTGGGCCAGCAACAACGGCAATTGGTACTTCATGCACAACCACACGCCCTTGACGTTGACGCCCATGATCGCGTCGAACTCATCGAGGGTGCCGTCCGCCAACTTGCCTTTCTCGATCTCGATCCCGGCGTTGTTAAAGGCGTAGTCCAGGCGGCCATACGCGGCAATGGTCTGCGCCATCAATTGCTGCACGTCGGCTTCCAGGGTGACGTTGCAGCGCACGAACTGCGCCTCGCCACCGGCCTCGCGGATCAGCGCGACAGTGCCTTCGCCGCCCGCTACGTCGAGGTCGGCAACCACTACCTTCAAACCTTCGGCGGCAAACGCCAGCGCGGTGGCGCGGCCAATACCGGCAGCGGCGCCGGTTACCAGGGCGACCTGGCCGGAAAACGTCATGCTCATGGGGGATGTCCTATGGGAGAAATAGCCGTGGGCC
The DNA here is from genome assembly GCF_059423025.1 of Pseudomonas sp. GW704-F2. Taxonomy (NCBI): domain Bacteria; kingdom Pseudomonadati; phylum Pseudomonadota; class Gammaproteobacteria; order Pseudomonadales; family Pseudomonadaceae; genus Pseudomonas; species Pseudomonas sp. GW704-F2. Next base: position 6,666 of record NZ_JBWKXO010000036.1, read on the forward strand.
GAGTCTAGCCAAGCCCGACAGCGGCGCGTCAGCACTATCAGAAGGCCGGTTAGCGCTGCATGAATCACAATGATAAGACCGCCTGGCTGACTATCATCGAAGCCTATCGCCAAGCATTCGCAGCCCTCGGCCGACCTTGCTCGCAGGCCATTATGGGTCTATCAATCAGGCTTCATTTCTCAAGAGTCCTTGCCATGACTGCCCAGACCAACCGCCAGTTCCTGCTCGCCAAACGCCCGGTCGGCGCGGCCACGCGGGAGACCTTCACCTACCAGGAAGTGCCGGTGGGCACGCCACAGGACGGGCAGGTGCTGGTGCGCAACGAATACCTGTCCCTCGACCCGGCCATGCGCGGCTGGATGAATGAGGGCAAATCCTACATTCCGCCCGTCGGCATCGGCGAAGTGATGCGGGCGCTGGGCGTAGGCAAGGTGATCGCCTCGAACACCCCTAAATTCGCCGTCGGGGACTACGTGAACGGCGCCCTGGGGGTGCAGGATTACTTCCTCGGCGAGCCGCGTGGTTTCTACAAGGTCGACCCCACGCTTGCGCCCCTGCCGCGCTACCTGTCGGCGCTGGGCATGACCGGCATGACCGCCTACTTCGCCCTGCTCGAGACCGGCGCACCCAAGGCCGGCGAAACCGTGGTGATCTCCGGCGCGGCCGGGGCGGTGGGCAGCATTGCCGGGCAGATCGCCAAGATCAAAGGCTGCCGTGTGGTGGGCATTGCCGGTGGCGCCGACAAGTGCAAGTTCCTGGTGGATGAACTGGGCTTCGACGCCGCCATCGATTACAAACACGAAGACCTGCCCGCCGCGCTCAAGCGCGAGTGCCCCAAGGGCGTGGATGTGTATTTCGATAACGTCGGCGGCGATATTCTCGACGCCGTGCTCAGCCGCCTGGCATTCAAAGCTCGCGTGGTGATCTGCGGTGCAATCAGCCAGTACAACAACGAGGACGCGGTAAAAGGCCCGGCCAACTACTTGTCATTACTGGTCAATCGCGCACGCATGGAAGGCTTCGTGGTGATGGATCACGCGGCGAACTTTGCCGCCGCCGGGCAGGAAATGGCCGGCTGGATGGCGCAGGGCAAGCTCAAGAGCAAGGAAGACATTGTGGAGGGACTGGAGACGTTCCCGGAGACGCTGATGAAGCTGTTCAACGGGGAGAACTTCGGCAAGCTGGTGCTCAAAGTCAGCTGATACACAGCAGATGTCAATGTGGGAGGGGGCTTGCCCCCTCCCACATGGTTGATCGGTGATCGATCAGGCGATCTCGGCGACCACTGCCGCCAATGCCTTGGCCGGGTCCGCCGCCTGGCTGATCGGGCGGCCGATCACCAGGTAGTCCGAGCCGGCGTCCAGCGCCTGACGCGGCGTGAGGATACGGCGCTGGTCATCCTGGGCGCTGCCCGCCGGGCGAATCCCCGGGGTGACCAATTGCAGCGACGGGTGGGCGGTCTTGAGCGCCCGGGCTTCCAGCGCCGAACAGACCAGGCCATCGAGGCCGGCTTTTTGCGCCAGGGCCGCCAGGCGCAGCACTTGCTCCTGAGGTTCGATATCCAGGCCGATCGCGGCCAGGTCTTCGCGCTCCATGCTGGTCAGCACGGTCACACCGATCAGCAAGGGTTTAGGGCCGCTGCGCTGTTCCAACACTTCACGGCAGGCGGCCATCATGCGCAGGCCGCCGGAGCAGTGTACATTGACCATCCACACGCCCATTTCGGCGGCAGCCTTGACCGCCATCGCGGTGGTGTTGGGGATGTCGTGGAATTTCAGGTCGAGGAACACCTCGAAACCTTTGTCACGCAGGGTGCCGACGATGTCCGCGGCGCAACTGGTGAACAGTTCCTTGCCGACCTTGACCCGACACTGCTTCGGGTCCAACTGGTCAGCCAGCTTCAGTGCGGCGTCACGGGTGGGGTAATCCAGGGCGACGATGATAGGAGTCTGGCAGACGGACATTGGAATGGGCTCTCAGGCAAGTCGAAATCGGCGCGGATTGTAGCGCAAGCGACGCCGTTGCGGGATCCGATGATCGGTAAATACTGACCAAGCGCACTCAGGCGGACCTTTCGGCCATTTGTATCAAATCAGATACATTCACGACATGCCCTCAACACGCCCTACCGCTAGCCTCGCCCGCACGACCCACCGACCAGCACTACCAGCCATGGGGCTGGGCGCCTATGCTGACCGCTACCACCAGGCAGATGATCGCACTATGCATACTTCCGTCCCGCTGAACGACGAGCAAAAAAACGCGGTGAGCGCCGATGAAAAGCGCTGGAACACCCGCGCGCTGATTGTCGACGACGATGTGCCGATCCGCGAACTGCTGATCGACTACCTGGCGCGCTTCAATATTCTCGCCACCGGCGTCACCGACGGCGCCGCGATGCGCGTGGCGATGCAAGCCGAAACCTTTGATGTGGTGGTGCTCGACCTGATGCTGCCGGGCGAAGACGGTCTGTCGCTGTGCCGCTGGCTGCGCGCCGAGTCGGACATTCCGATCCTGATGCTCACCGCCCGCTGTGAACCCACCGACCGTATCATCGGCCTGGAACTGGGCGCCGACGACTACATGTCCAAGCCGTTCGAGCCGCGTGAATTGGTAGCGCGCATCCAGACCATCCTGCGCCGGGTGCGCGACGACCGCACCGAGCAGCGCGCCAATATCCGCTTCGATAACTGGCGTCTCAACAGCGTGTTGCGCCAATTGGTGGCCGACGATGGCCTGGTGGTACCGCTGTCCAACGCCGAGTTCCGCCTGCTGTGGGTGTTTATCGAGCGGCCGCGCCGGGTGTTGAGCCGCGAACAGTTGCTGGATGCGGCCCGCGGTCGTTCCATCGAGGCCTTCGATCGCAGCATTGACCTGCTGGTTTCGCGCCTGCGCCAGAAGCTGGGCGATGACCCCAAAGCACCGCAGTTGATCAAGACCGTGCGCGGTGAAGGCTATCTGTTCGACGCACGGGATATCGGCTGATGCGTAACGCCCTCAACACACTGTTCGGCCGGTTGTTCGGTGTGTTGCTGCTGGCGATTGTACTGGCCCATGCGTTGGCATTTTTCTGGTTCCACCACTATGACCCGCCTCCGCCGCCGCCAAAGGCCACCTTTGTCGAGCAACCGGACGGCACGATGAGGCCCCTGCCTAAACGTCCTCGCCCATGGTTTGGCGGCCCGGTGGTGCCGCTGACGTTTCAGTTTTTCTCGTTGATCATCGCCGCCTGGTATGGCGCCAAATTGTTGAGCCGGCCGATCCAGCGCCTGAGTGAGGCCGCCGAGCGCTTGAGCCTGGACCTCGACAGCCCGCCTCTCGACGAGTCCGGCCCCCGCGAAGCCCAGCAGGCCGCGTCAACCTTCAACCTGATGCAAAAACGTATTCGCGAACAAGTCGGCCAGCGCGCGCGCATGCTCGGCGCGGTCTCCCATGACCTGCGCACTCCGCTGTCGCGCCTCAAGCTGCGCCTGGAGCAGATCGAAGACGCCAAGCTGCAAGGCCAGATGCGCCAGGACCTGAACGACATGATCGGCATGCTCGACGCCACCTTGAGCTACCTGCACGAACAACGCACCAGCGAAAGCCGGCACTGGCTGGATGTGCAGGCGCTGGTGGAGTCGATCAGTGAGAACGCCCAGGACCAAGGTTCCAATGTGCAATGTGCCGGCACCTGTGCGCCTTTGCAGGTGCAGCCGATGGCGTTGCGTTCATGCCTCAACAACCTGATCGACAACGCCTTGCGCTACGCCGGCAGCGCGCGCGTGGAGCTGGAGGACAGCCGCGAGGCCCTGACCATCCGCGTAATCGACCACGGCCCCGGGATTGCCGCCGACAAGCGCGAGGCGGTGTTCGAACCGTTCTATCGGCTCGAAGGCTCGCGTAACCGCAACTCCGGCGGCGTGGGCCTGGGCATGACCATCGCCAAGGACGCGGTGGAACGCCTGGGCGGACGGTTGAGCCTGGAGGAAACCCCGGGCGGCGGGTTGACCGCCGTGATGTGGTTGCCCCGCGCCTGACGGCCAACGCCGGCCAGCTCCCCCATAAATCTTGGTCAATCAGCTACAGCGGTTCGTCTTCGCGGCGGCCCTGGGCCTGGGTCGCGCTCCAATCCATCAGCAGGCTGTACGCCACGGCGAGTAAGGTCGGGCCGATAAACAGGCCGATGAAACCAAACGCGATCAGGCCGCCGAATACCCCGAGCAACACGATCACCAGCGGCAGGTTGCCACCACGGCTGATCAGGTACGGCTTGAGCACGTTGTCCACGCCGCTGATGATGAACGTGCCCCACACGCCGAGGAACACTGCGTAGGTGTAATCGCCCTTCCACGCCAGCCAGGCCGTGGCCGGAATCCACACCAGCGGCGGCCCCATGGGGATCAGGCTGAGCAGGAACGTGACGATACCCAGCACCAGCGCGCCCGGCACCCCGGCGATCAGGAAGCCGATCAGCGCGAGCACCGCCTGGGCGGCCGCCGTACCGATCACGCCATTGACCACGCGTTGCACGGTGCCGGCCACCAGTTCGATGTAGTAACCGGCACGTTCGCCGATCAAGCGCTCCAGCAGGCGGTGGACGAACATCGCCAGGCGCGGCCCGTCACGGTAGAAAAAGAACACGAACACCAGGCTGAGGGTCAGCTCCAGGATGCCGCCGCCGATCTGCGCGCTGCGCGCCAGCAGCCAGTTGCCCACCTGCCCCAGGTACGGCTTGAGGCTGACCATCAGCGCCGCGCCTTGCTGGTCGATGCTGTCCCACATCGCCACCAGCCGTTCTCCGACAAAGGGAATCGACCCCAACCAGGCCGGTGCCGCCGGCAAACCGTCGACCTGAATATCCTTGATCAACGCCACCGCGTCGCGCACATGGTCCGCGAGGTTGAACCCCAGCCATACCAGCGGCACCGCCACCAGCAGCATCCAGCCCAAGGTCAGGATGCCAGCGGCCAGGGATTCGCGGCCGCCCAGCCAGCGGGTCAGCAACACCATCAGCGGCCAACTGGCAAACGCCAGCACCGCCCCCCAGAACAGCGCCGACCAGAACGGCGCCATCACCCAGAAGCTGGCACCGAACAGCACCAGCAGCAGGATTTGCACCAGCAGGCGATCGTTATTGAGCATGGAGTTTCTCTAGGAAAAGGCTGAAGGCAGTCAGTTTAGGCGAACGGCGCGGGTCCGTTCGCCCTGTTTCGGTCAGCGTATCAGATGCAGGTGCAGGCCTTTGGCTGGCTCGGTACCGGTTTCCAGGCGTGCGGCCCGCACGCCCTTGTCAATCAGGGCCTGGCGCCACGCTTCGGCATGGGGGCCGGTCAAACTGACACGCAGGGTGGTGTCGAGGTTCAAACCGCGGGAAATCAGGGTCAACCAGGTGGCATCGGGGTCCGTTCCCAAAGCCGGGAAATCCAGCTCGCCAGTGCTTTTGAGTTCGCGCAACAGCGTGGCGGAGGTCGGCAGCAGCTCCCCAAGCGGGGTGCCGGCATCGATCTGTTCGACATGCAGGTAAGCCCGGCGATTGCCGCGGGTGATGCCGTACAACGCCACCAGGGAATTGTCCTGCGGGGCGGCCAGACGCAACAGCAGGTATTCCTGCTGGCCATCGGCGCCGACCAACTTGGCATTACCGAACACTTCATTGGCCCACAGGCTGCTTTCACCGCAGTCACGGGCCTGGCACCAGAACAACAGCTGCGCGCCCTGCTGCTGCAGCGCTTCGCGCGTGGCGGTGAACGCAGCGCTGGAGGTGTGCTCGGCGGGCAGTTCATAGGTGATGGCGGTGGCCTGGCCGCGCGCGGTGGCCTGGGCTTCGTAACGCAACTGGCCGCTGATCTTGCGGATCGCGCCCATGGGGTAGATGCGCTCTTTTTCTTCGGCGGGACGATAATCGACGATTTGCGCGTCGACCTGACGGGCCACGGCGGGCAAGTCCTGGCTACCCGGCACATCGGCGGCGAACACCAACGGGCTGAACACACACAGCCCGAGGGCACGGATACAGCCTTTACGCACGCTCATCGGATAGTTGAGCCCTGGCCATCGGAGGTCGCAGCAGTTTCAAGATCGGTGTTGAGATCGTTCATGGTTGACTCCCTTTCAATCCGCCCAGCCTCGGCAGTTGACCGCGCCAAGTCAAGGTGCAGAGAAGAACCGATTGAAACAGTCTGCAACAAGGACCGCGCCCGCCTCGTCATTCAAGTGCAAATGATGGCCACCGGGCAGGGTCGTCACGGTAAACGGTAGCTGGGAAAGCAATTCGGGATGTCTCGCCAGCATGCCGTCAGCGGCCACCACCAGTTGAGTAGGGCAACCTACGCGGCGCACGAAAGCCATGGCTTGCTCGTCGGTCAGACGCATCGGCGATGCCAGGGTCAAGCGGCTGTCCGTTCGCCAGGTGTAACCGCCCGGCACCGGCATCAACCCGCGCTGGGCCAGCAGTTCAGCGGCTTCGCGGCTGACGGCCACCAGCCCTTTCATCCGCGCTTCGACGGCGCGATCAAGGTTGCCGTAGACCGGCTTGCGCTTGCCCTGCAGGTTCAATTGCGCCTGCAACGCCATGCCCAGCCGCTCGGCGGCGTTCTCGCCAGTGGCGGTCGGCGGGATCACACCGTCGATCAAACCCAGGTGCGTCACCCGCTCCGGCAAGGCACCGGCCAATACCAGGGAGACGATGGCGCCGAGGGAATGGCCAAGTAATGCAAAACGTTTCCAGCCCAGTTGTTCGGCGACCTGCAGCACATCGTGGACGTAATCCCACAGGGCATAACCGGCCCCCGTCGGACGATGCGCCGAATGCCCGTGGCCGGCCATGTCGAGGGCGACGATACGCATGCCCTGCAGTTTCGGCGCCAACCGCGCGAAGCTGTTGGCGTTGTCCAGCCAGCCATGCAAGGCGATCACCGGCAGACCGTCTTCGGGACCGAACAGATGCGCGGCCAATTCGATATGCGGCAGGCTCAGGCGCACTTCTTCGACCGGCGTACTCATGCGCAACTGCGCTCGCGGGTTTCCCAACGGGCGAACAGCTGCTTGAGCAAGGTCGCGGTGTCCTGGGGGCGTTCGAGGGGGAACATGTGGCCGCCGGGCATGGTGAGCATTTCTCCCATGGGCAGGCGCCCGACGCCGCTGGCGTGGTGGCGCATCACCACCCGGCTCTGGCGCCCGCGCACCACCGCCAGCGGCACTTTCAACTGGCGCACCTGGCCCGGGCTGGTGTGGGGCACGCCCCGGTAGATACTGATTTCAGTGGCCGGATCGAAACGCAGGCGCAGGCGATCGCCGACCTGATACAGGCCATGTTGCAGGTAAGCGTCGAAGCATTCCGGGTCGAAGCCGCGAAACAGGGTCTTGCCGGCGAAGTAACTGCGCGCGGCGTCCAGGTCGGCGAATTCTTCACGGCGGCCCAGGGTGCGCCCGGCCGGGGTGAGGCGGTCGATAAAACCAAAGCGCTTGGCGGCGCGGATCACCCAGCGGTCGGCACGGGTCAGCACCGGCGAGTCGAGCATCACCACGCCGCGATACAACTGCGGGCAGCGCATGGCCGCGTGCAAATGCAACACGCCGCCCAGGGAATGGCCCACGCCCCACACCGGTTCGGGCTGCTGTTGCAGATGGTGGATCAGTTCGTCCACCAGGTTCTGCCAGTTGTCGTCCACCGGAAACCGTGGATCGTGGCCGTGCTGCGGCAGGTGCGCGACGGTATATTCCGGGGCCAGGCCGGCAAACAACTTGCCGTAGGTAGCCGAAGGGAAGCCATTGGCGTGGGCAAAAAACACGTGCTGCGACATACCGGTTCCATCTATAAAAACAGACATTGATTGTCACCACGCCCGACCGTTACGGCAATGACCGTAACCGCCAGGAATGATGACACTCACGCCACGCCTATCGCGCCGGCGGGTTCTCGCCCAGGGGCACTACGGCCATGGTCAGGCGCGAGACGCAGCTGGACTTGCCATCATCGTTGGTCAGGCGGATGTCCCACACCTGGGTGGTGCGGCCGATATGAATCGCCCTCGCCACCGCCGTCACCCGCCCGCTGCGCACCCCGCGCAGGTGGTTGGCATTGACCTCGAGGCCGACGCAATAGAACTTGCTCGCATCGATGCACAGGTAGGCCGCCATGGAGCCGACGCTTTCGGCCAGCACGACCGACGCGCCGCCGTGCAGCAGGCCGTAGGGCTGATGGGTACGCTGATCGACCACCATGCTGGCGGTCAGGGATTCTTCGTCGAAACTTTCGAAGCGAATATCCAGCACTTCACCGATGGTGTTTTTCTGCAGAGCGTTGAGTTGCTCGATATTGGGTTGGGTGCGCCACAGGCTCATACCGTTGTCCCTATTGGTTTTATGATGGCCCTAATCCTGCCACAGAATGACTTCGGTGCGCTCGCTCCACACCTGAAACTGTGGGCCGTAGGTCGATTCGATGACATTGCGCCTGATCTTCAAGGTCGGTGTCAGGAAGCCGTTTTCCACCGCCCAACTGTCTTTCACCACCACCAATTGACGCAGGCGCTCATGCTTGTCCAACGCCGCGTTGACCTGCTCCAGCCAGCGCTCAAGGCTGCCGTGCAAGGCTTGGCGCGCATCCGCCGGGCCCGCCGCCGACAGCACGCACAGGCCCATCGGCGCAGGCAGGCCGTCGCCGACCACACACACCTGTTCGATCCGTGCATGTTCGGCCAGACGGTTTTCGATCGGCGCCGGGGCCACGTACTTGCCCTTGCTGGTCTTGAAGATTTCCTTGAGACGCCCGGTCAGGCGCAGACGGCCCTCGGCGTCCTGCTCGCCCTTGTCGCCGGTGCGCAGGAAGCCGTCCGGGGTGAGGGTTTCGGCGGTTTTTTCCGGGTCCTTGAAGTAACCGAGCATGGTCGCGCCACTGCGCACCTGCACTTCACCGAGCGGGTCGATACGCACTTCAACGCCCGGGCACGGCAGGCCGATCCAGCCGATTGTCTGCTGGCCGGGGCGACACACATGGGAATAGCCGCAACTCTCGGTCATGCCGTACACCTCCAGCACATCCAGGCCCAGGCGTTGATACCAGCGCAACAAGGCTTCGGGCACCGGCGCCGCGCCGGACAGCGCAATGCGTAACGCGTCCAGGCCCAGGCCGGCCAGCACCTTGCGGCCCACGCGTTTGCCGATGAAGGGCAGCCGCAACAGGCGTTCCAGGCGCGTCGCCGGGATCTTGCCGTAGACGCCCATCTGGAATTTGGTCCAGATACGCGGCACCCCGAACAGCGCCGTCGGCCGTGCCCGACGCAGGTCCCTCAGAAAAGTCTCAAGGCTTTCGGCGAAATACACGGTTTGCCCGGTATAGATCGCCGCCAATTCCACAAACATCCGCTCCGCCACATGGCACAAGGGCAGGTACGACAGCAGCCGGTCACCCTCCCCCAGGCCGAACAATTCGGTGCCACCGGTGGCGGCAAAGCCCAGGGCGCCGAAGCTGTGCATCACGCCCTTGGGCAGGCCGGTGGTGCCGGAGGTGTAGATGATGGTGGCCAGATCCGACGCGGCAGGTAGCGGCTGATCCTGGATCGGTGAACAGGCTTGCAGCTCGGTCCAGCTGAAATCCAAGTCACCCGCCGGACACAGCGGCAGGCCGATGGTGGGCACGTCGGCCGGAACCCCGGGCGCCATGGCGGGCCAGTCATCGAGCTTGCCGATGAACACCAGCGCCGCCTCGGAGTGCTTCAGCACATGGGCGACGGAATCGGCGGTGAGGTTGGGATAGAGCGGCACCGAGACATGCCCGGCCATCCAGATGGCCAGGTCGGCGATGATCCAGTGCGCGCAATTTTTCGAGATCAGGGCTACGTGCGAACCCTGGGGCAGTTCCCTCGCACGCAGCCAATGCGCGGCGCAGCGGGCCTGGTGGCCGACCTCGGCCCAAGTGAGGGTCTGTACCTCGTCGCCGCCGACGGGCTGCACCAGGAAGGGTTTGCGCGGATGCCGCGCTTCACGTTCGAAGAAGACCTGCAACGGCAAACGAAAAGCGACGGGCATGGGACGCGCTCCTTTGTGGTCCGATGATAGCCAACCAAGCACTTGCTCGGTTGACTATATAGCACACACAAAGCAGTGAAAGCGCCTACGGATGTTTCACACTGACCAGGCTCATCAGCCCCGCCAGCGGGCATTCCCCCTCCAACTCCGCCAGGCTGGCGGTGTACATCGGCAGCGGTTGACGCTGATGGCCATGCTGCAAAAAGCTGGTCAGGCTGCCGACCAGCGGCTGATGGCTGACCAGCAGCACATTCTCATCCGTGTCGAGCTTTTCCAGCACCTGCTGCGGATTGCCGTCCGGTGTCAGCCAGGGCACGGTGCGGATGTCCGGCACGGAGCCCAGCGCTTCACGCACCAGCTGCGCGGTCTGCTGCGCCCGTACATACGGGCTGGCAATGATCGCGCTGATGGGCTGGCCGATCAGGTGCGCCGCGCTGCGCAAGACTTCGGCGCGGCCATGCTCGGTCAGCTCGCGCTCGGCATCGGTGCGGGCATGCGCTTGGGCCTCACCGTGCCGCAAAATCCACAGTTTCACAGTTTTGGCTCTTCATCGCGCACCGGGTGCGGTGCTGGCGGCACGCTGTGGGCGGCTTCGCCTTCCGGCGCACGCGGCGTCGGCCAGTCGGCGAATGGCCAGGGCTTTTGCTCGGTGTGGAAACTGCCGAAGCGGCCGATCTGCGCGAGGAACTGGCTCAGGCTGTCGCCAAAATTCATCAGGCCCAGGTTCGGCGCGCCGTAGACCAGCCGGTAAATCAGTTGCACCACCACCAACGCACCGAGCAGGAATTGCGCCACTTGCCACACCAGGGCAAACACCAGCATCCACAAGATGCGCAGGGCGATGGACTCGTACTTGGGAGCTGCTTTCGGATCGTTCATGACGCGTTCCTCAGTTGAAACCACTGGTGGAAATAAAGTCGACATCGGTTTTCGGCTCGGCGCGCATCAGCAACTCGATGACCTGATTCAGGGTGCGCCCTTCAAACAGGATCGCGTGCAACCCGGCGACCAGCGGCATGTACACGCCGGCCTCCTGGGCCTTGGCCTTGAGCACTTTGAGGGTATTGACCCCTTCGGCCACTTCGCCCAGGCGCGCCACGGCGTCTTCCAGGCTCAGGCCCTGGCCGAGGGCGAAACCGACCTGATAGTTACGGCTTTTCGGCGACGAGCAGGTGACGATCAGGTCGCCCACGCCCGCCAGGCCCAGGAACGTCATCGGGTTGGCGCCCTGGCTCACCGCGAAGCGGGTCATTTCCGCCAGCGCGCGGGTGATCAGCATGCTCTTGGTGTTCTCGCCCATGCCCAGCGCCACCGCCATCCCGGCAATGATCGCGTAGACGTTTTTCAGCGCACCGCCCAGCTCGACGCCGAAGCGATCGCCACTGGCGTACACGCGGAAGGTGCGCCCATGCAGCACGGCCTGGACCCGCTCACACAGTGCTTCATCTTCACTGGCGATCACGGTGGCGGTCAGCGCATGTTCGGCCACTTCCCGCGCCAGGTTCGGCCCGGACAGCACGCCGATGCGCGCCTGCGGGGCGATCTCTTCGAGGATTTCGCTCATCAGCTTGAAGGTGTGCGCCTCGATGCCCTTGGTCAAGCTGACCAGCAGCTTGCCCGCCAGGCGTTCGGCGTGAGGCGCGAGTACCGAACGCAACGCACTCGAAGGCAGCGCGACGAAACACAGCTCGCAGGCCTCCAGGGTCGCCTGCAAGTCGGTGACCGGCTCGACCGCCGGATGAATCTTGATGCCTTTAAGGTAACGAGGGTTTTCTCGATGGACGCGAATGGCCTCGGCCTGTTCGGGATCGCGCATCCACTGGCGCACCGCATGACCGTTCTCAGCCAGCAGGTTAGCCACGGCGGTACCAAAACTTCCGCCTCCCAGGACCGCAATAGGGCGCTGTTCAGTCATATGCAATCCGTTAATCCATACCAGTGGCGATGGCCGCATTATACGGAGCCCCCCGCTTGCGGCCAGCCCCCGTATCAATTCACACGCCTGTCGGAAAATGCCATAGCGACGCGGGGTAATTGCAAAGGCGACGACTGGCAAATGGCCCGGCCTCGGTTAACATGGTCGGCTATCCGTAATTATCAAGGCCGTGCCGTGTATTTGGGCCCTCCTCCCCGTTCATCGTTGTGGTTGATGCTGTTGTGCAGCGGCGCAGTGTTCGCCGACGACCTGTTCCTCGACAACCAACCGCTGCCGCAGGTGCTGACTGCCACTCGCCTCAAACAATCGGCCGCCGCCGTGCCCGGCAGCATGACCGTGATCGACAGCGAACTGATCAAGGCCAGCGGCGCGCGAGACATCGCTGAGTTGCTGCGGCTGGTGCCGGGCATGATGGTCGGCTACACCAGCGGCAACCAGGCGGCGGTGAACTACCACGGCACCAATGCCAGCGATGCGCGACGCATGCAGGTCTTGATCGACGGCCGCTCGGTGTACCGCGCAGGCCTGGCCACGGTGGACTGGAGCGATATTCCGGTGGCCATGGAAGACATCGAGCGCATCGAAGTGTTCCGCGGGCCCAACACCGTCAGCTACGGCGCCAATGCGTTGATGGCTGTGGTGAATATCCTCACGCGCTCACCGGCCGACAGCCACGGCTCAAGGGTAAAAGTGGTACGCGGCGAACGCGGGATCAACGACTTCTATGCCAGCCAGGGCGTGGGCTGGGAAACCGGCGACCTGCGCCTGTCGATGTCCGGGCAGCAGGACGATGGCTTTGACAGCAACGCGGTGGGCGCCGACCGTCGTGACGGCCGGCGTCTCAACCGCTTCAGCCTGGCGGTGAGCCAGACGCTGAACACGCAACAGAGCATCGACTGGCAACTGAATGCCAAGGAAGGGACCAACCAGCGTCCTTATACCTACACGCCGGTATTCGCCGGGATTACCGAGGGCGGCAACAATTCCGACGTTACCGCCAAGGACTATTCCGGCTCCCTGCGCTGGAATTTCGATTTCAATCCCGAACACAGCCTGTATATCCAGGGCTCGGCCCAACAATGGGACCGCCGGCAGATCTGGAAAGCCTGTGACGCCAAGGTGTCGTTCAGCCCGGAATTGACCCGGCTGTGGCAGCTCAACCCCAATTATGCCGAGCGATTGGCCCGGCACATGGACACCTACAGCCAAAGTGTTGCGCCTCCCGGCAGCGCCGACGAACAAGCACTGGGCAACCAAGTATTGGACCAATGGCGCAACGGCGCCAGCCAGAGCGTATGCGGCGACATCGACCAAAGCACCCGCGAAAGCCGCTACGACCTGGAGATCCAGGACACCCTGAGCCTGTCCGACAGCCTGCGCCTGGTCAGCGGTATGAACTATCGCTATGACCGCGCCGACTCCGACACCTATTTCAACGGCACTCTGGATGACACCACCTGGCGCCTGTTCGGCCAGCTCGAATGGCGCGCCAGCGAGCACTGGTTGCTGCAGGGCGGCGCCATGTACGAAGACACCCACCTGAGCGGCAACTCGCTGACGCCGCGGGTGGCGGTCAACTACCTGATCAACCCGCGCCACGGCCTGCGCGCGGTGTACTCCGAGGCGATCCGTTCGCCGGACATGTTCGAGAACAACGTCAACTGGAGCTATCGCGTCACCAACCTCGACTCGCCGGCCTACGGGCAGAATTCCGGGCAGTACTTCGTGGTCACGCGCGGTCCGGGCAACCTCGACAAAGAACTGATGAAATCCCGCGAATTGGGCTATAACGGCTTTTTTGCCGACATCGGGCTGAACATGGACGTGAAACTGTTCTACGACGAAATCACCGACATGATCAGTTCGCCGCTGCGCAACAATCAGTACATTGCCAGCAACGCCAACAGCTCGCGCTTTACCGGCGCAGAATCCCAATTCGACTGGCGCATGAGCAACGCCGACCGCCTGCGGCTGACCTACGCTTACGTCGACGCCAGCACCAGCAACCCGCTGGACAAGGCGCAAACCGCACGCAACAGCGGTTCGGCCGGCTGGTTGCGCGAATGGGGGCAAGGCTGGTCCAGCGCCCTGTTCTACTATGGCGACGACGCCCTTAACCGCTATCGTTTCGAACGGGTCGACCTGCGGGTCGCCAAGCGCATGGCCCTGGGCAACGCCAACGTGGAACTGGCCGGCATGTTGCAACAACGCCTGGACAACCAGCCCACCACCTGGGCCGACAACAACTACGACCATCGCCAAGTGCTCTACTTCAGCGCGGAGTTAGAGTTCTGACATGGGCGCTCAGTCACGGATGACCCTCCTCTCTCTCCCCAGACGCTGGCAACGCGGCCTGCTGCTGCTGTGCCTGCTGCTCAGCGTACCGGCCTGGAGCGCCAATATCCTGCTGACCGCCGCCGAAGACGGCGCCGGGGTGCAGGCCTTCGTCCAGGCGCTCACCCAGCAGCGCCCCGACGACCGTGTGACCTTCACCCCCCTCGCCAACCTGCCCGTGCCCAGCCGCCTACCGGCCAATACGCGCCTGATCCTGTTGGACCTGCCCAGCCTCGACTGGCGCCTGCAGGATGCCCAGGGGCCGTCGACCCTGGTGTTGCGCATCAGCCGCCTGCAAGCCCACCAGCGCCTGGGCCAGGGCGTGCCGGGCAAAATCAGCCTGCTGTGGAGTGACCCGCCGCTGGAGCGCCAACTGCGGCTGATCGCCACAATCCTGCCCCAGGCCCGCCGCATCGGCGTGCTCTACGGGGCCGACAGTGAATTCCTGCTCCGCGAGTTGCGCCAGTACGCCGCGCCGATGGGCCTGGAGATCGTGCCCCAGCGCTGGGACGACATTAACGACAGTCGCCCGCTGCAGCATTTGTTCAGAAACAGCGATGTGCTGCTCGGCCTTGACGACCCGCAGTTATACAACCCGAAAACCGCGAAAAACCTGCTGCTCAGCAGTTATGCCCGGCAACTGCCGCTGGTGGGGCCCAATGCCGGCTTCGTCAAGGCCGGCAGCCTGGCCAGTACTTACAGCGACCAGACCGACTGGCTGGCCGTACTCGACCGCCTGCTCGATCACCCGCCGGCCGGCTGGCCGCGCGCCATGTACCCGGAGCGCTTCAAAGTCGTGGGCAACCCGCAAGTCGCACGCTCACTGGGCATCGAACAGGTCGACGAAGCCAACGTCGCCGCCCGCCTGGCCGAAGGAGAACAACGCCCATGACCTTACGTCGTCGTTGGGACATCAACACCCGCACCCAGCTCATCACCCTGGGGCCGGCGCTGTTGCTGACGTTGCTGTTGATCAGCTTCTTCACCTTCGTGCGGATCCAGGACCTGCGCCAGGAACTCGACCACACCGGCCAGTTGATCGCCAACCAATTGGCCCCGGCCACCGAATACGGGGTGATCTCCGGCAACAACGACGTGCTCGACAGCCTGCTGCGCGCGACGCTGGCCACGCCCCATGTGCGCTTCCTGGAGATCCAGGACAGCGCCGAGAACATCCTGGTGTACGTCGAGCAACCTTCGGAAAACCACGACCGCTCGCTGTCGGTCAAAGTGTTCCAGGCCCCGATCCGCCTGCAACATATCCAATTGGGCAATGACTTTTTCCAGGACAACCTCAACGAACCCAAGGCGCCGCGTGCCGACTACCTGGGCCGGGTGATCGTCGGCATGTCCAACGATGCCTTCAGCCAGCGCCAACAGGAGATTCTGTTCAAGGCCGGCGTGCTCGCGCTGTTTGCCCTGCTGTTCACCTTCCTGCTCGCGCGGCGCCTGGCCGCCAGCCTGTCGCAGCCGATCAGCGCGATGGGCAATGCAGTCAAGGCGATCCAGCAAGGCGACTACAAGACCCCGCTGCCGATTGTCGATGACTCCGAACTGGGCGACCTCTCGCGGCACATCAACAACCTTGCCGAAGGCCTCAACCAGGCCAGCCGCGAACAGCAGCAGGCCATGGCGCAACTGATCCAGACCCGCGAGGAAGCCGAACGGGCGAACAACGCCAAGTCGGACTTCCTGGCGATGATGAGCCACGAGCTGCGCACGCCGATGAACGGCGTGCTGGGCATGCTGCAGTTGCTGGAAACCACCGAGATGACCGAAGAACAGACCGAATATGCCGCGCTGGCCTCCGAGTCCACGGAACATTTGCTCAAGGTCATCAATGACATCCTCGACTTCTCGCGCATCGAACGCACGGCCCTGGAGCTGGAACACATTCCGTTCAACCTCGCGGACCTGATCAACAGCTGCGCCCAGGCCTTCCAGCACAGCGCCCAGCAGCGCGGGCTGAGCCTCGAACTGCCGATCCCGCCGGGCTTGGACACGTTGCGCGTGCAGGGCGACCCGACGCGTATCCGCCAGATTCTGGTGAACCTGATCGGCAACGCGCTCAAGTTCACCGAGCACGGCAGCGTCAGCGTCGAGCCCCATTGGCAACCCCTCGACCATGAACTGGTGTGGTTCACCTGCACCGTGCGCGACAGCGGCATTGGCATTTCCGCCGAGCGCCTGGAACTGATGTTCGATGCGTTCCAGCAGGCCGACAGTTCCATTTCAAGACGTTACGGCGGCACCGGCCTGGGCCTGCCCATCGCCCGCACCCTGGCCGAACGTATGGGCGGCACCCTGCGCGCGCAGAGCGAAGAAGGTCGCGGTTCGGTGTTCACCCTGGAAATCCCGCTGGCCATCGACCAGCACAGCGTGCCGGCCATCGCCGCCAACGCCGAAGGCAAAGCCAGCGCGGGCGACGGCCGCCATGTGCTGCTGGTGGAAGACAACCCGGTCAACCGCACCGTGGTCGAAGCCATGCTGCGCAGCCTGGGCTTTGAGGTCAGCCTGGCCACCGACGGCGCCGAAGCGATCCGCAGCGCCGAGAGCCTGATTTTCACCGCGATCCTGATGGATTGCCGGCTACCGCTGATCGACGGCTACGAAGCCACCCGCCAGATTCGCCAACTGCCGGGCTGCGCCGAGCTGCCGATCATCGCCCTCACCGCCAACGCCTTGCAGGGCGATCGGGAACTCTGCCTGGCCGCCGGAATGAACGATTACCTGGCCAAGCCGTTCAAACGCACGGATTTGCAGCAAATCCTGCAGCGTTGGGTGCAATAGCGCCGCGCCATCAGCCAACTGCGACTGGCGTGAAAGACGAAAGTGCGGCAGTCTTAGGCACCCGAACGGACCGATAAACAGGCCCGGTTTAAAATTTCAGTGAACAAGTGTACATTCAGTGCCTTGACGCTGTGACTTTCACTACAACGCAATAGTCTATGTGTAGGCTGCCGATGTGAGGCATGAACGCTTCAGTCGGTTCGGGAAGATTTGCCCTACCCTGCCGCATGGGATTATTGAGGAGCTCGCATGACCAAACAAAACGCCTTTACTCGGGAAGACCTGCTGCGCTGCAGTCGCGGTGAGCTGTTCGGCCCAGGTAACGCGCAACTGCCCGCCCCGAACATGCTGATGGTGGATCGCATCACCCATATCAGTGAAGAGGGTGGCAAGTACGGCAAAGGTGAATTGGTCGCCGAGCTGGATATCACCCCGGACCTGTGGTTCTTCGCCTGCCATTTCGAAGGTGACCCTGTCATGCCGGGCTGCCTGGGCCTCGACGCCATGTGGCAACTGGTCGGTTTCTACCTCGGCTGGCAAGGCTTGCCGGGCCGCGGTCGCGCCCTGGGTTCGGGCGAAGTGAAGTTCTTTGGCCAGGTTCTGCCGAGCGCCAAGAAAGTCACCTACAACATTCAAATCAAGCGCGTCCTCAAGGGCAAGCTGAACCTGGCGATCGCCGACGGTTCGGTGACTGTCGACGGTCGCGAGATCTATACTGCCGAAGGCCTTCGGGTCGGCGTATTCACTTCCACTGACAACTTTTAAGGGTTATCCGCATGCGCCGCGTCGTTATCACTGGTCTGGGCATCGTTTCTTGCCTGGGCAATGACAAAGAGACCGTCACCGCTAACCTGCGTGCAAGTCGCCCTGGCATCCGTTTCAACCCGGAATATGCCGAAATGGGTCTGCGTAGCCAGGTTTCCGGCTCCATCGACCTGCCCCTCGAAGAGTTGATCGATCGCAAGATCTATCGCTTCGTCGGCCACGCTGCCGCCTACGCCTACCTGGCCATGAAGGACGCCATCGCCGATTCCGGCCTGAGCCACGATCAGGTCTCGAACGTGCGTACCGGCCTGATCGCCGGTTCCGGCGGCGCGTCCACCCTGAACCAGATGGAAGCGCTGGACATCCTGCGCGAGAAAGGCGTGAAGCGCGTTGGCCCGTACCGTGTCACGCGGACCATGGGCAGCACCGTTTCCGCCTGCCTGGCCACGCCGTTCCAGATCAAGGGCGTGAACTACTCGATCTCCTCCGCTTGCGCCACCAGTGCTCACTGCATCGGTAACGCGGTTGAGCAGATCCAACTGGGCAAGCAGGACATCGTGTTCGCCGGCGGCGGCGAAGAAGAACATTGGAGCCAATCGTTCCTGTTCGACGCCATGGGCGCGCTGTCCACCCAGTACAATGACACCCCGGAAAAGGCCTCCCGCGCCTACGACGCCAAGCGTGACGGTTTCGTCATCGCCGGCGGCGGCGGCATGGTGGTGGTCGAGGAGCTGGAACACGCTCTGGCCCGTGGCGCGAAGATCTACGCGGAAATCGTCGGCTACGGCGCCACTTCCGACGGCTACGACATGGTTGCGCCAAGCGGTGAAGGCGCCATCCGCTGCATGCAGATGGCCATGTCCACCGTGGATACCCCGATCGACTACCTGAACACCCACGGCACCTCGACTCCGGTCGGCGACGCCAAGGAAATGGAAGGCGTGCGCGCGGTATTCGGCGACAAGGCACCGGCCATCAGCTCCACCAAGAGCCTGTCGGGTCACTCCCTGGGCGCCGCCGGCGTTCACGAAACGATCTACTGCCTGCTGATGATGGAAGGCAACTTCATGGCCGGCTCGGCCAACATCGAAGAGATGGACCCGGTCGTGGCCGATATGCCGATCCTGACCAAGACCGTCGAAAACGTAAAAGTCGACACCGTGATGAGCAACAGCTTCGGCTTCGGTGGCACTAACGCCACCCTGGTGCTGAAACGCTGGCAGGGCAAGTAAGCCCCGCAGCTTGATCAGATGAAAACGCCCCGACTGGTTCGGGGCGTTTTTTTTGCGCTTGAATTCGGGGTCGCCTCGCCTGTACGCGGGTGTTGCTCCGCTGCCTCGAACTGATGCGGGGAATCCTGCCCCCCGCCATCTGGAAAAATCCTGGAACACTTGAGTGCCAGCATGTTCTATAACTGCATGACTTTCTTCCTGCCACGCTTGAGAGGTTCGCCATGCCTGTTACCGTCAACACCCTGAATGCCGACAACTTCCGCCACAGCCTCAACATCGATAACCACGAGTTGTTCACCGATCTGCCCAAAAGCCTGGGCGGTGACGACACCGCGCCCTCGCCCCACGACTATTTCGACGCAGCCCTGGCGTCGTGCAAGGCCCTGACCCTGAAGCTGTATGCGCAGAGAAAGGGCATCCCGCTGACCGGCGTAACCGTGGAAGTCACCCGCGACGACAGCGAGGAGCAAAAGGGCAAGTACCACCTCAACGTCAAGCTGACGCTCAAGGGCGTGCTCACCGATCAGCAACGCGACGAACTGCACCGCATCGCCGACCGCTGCCCGATACACAAGCTGATGACCACCGCCGAGGTGAGTATCGAGACGAAATTGTCGGAAGGTGCCTTCAGCCAATAGCGGCAACCTCCGGTCGAGCGGGTTATGCTCAGGGCTATCCAACCCGCTCCGACAGGGACGCACCATGACCACCCTCACCGTGATCCGCCCTCGCCTCGAAGATGTCGAAGGCCAGCCCATCCTGCGCCCGCTGCCATCGCGAGAATGCCGTAGCGTCGGGCCGTTCGTGTTTTTCGACCATATGCTGGCTACCCGCTATGCACCGGGCAGCGGCATGAATATCCGCCAGCATCCGCACATCGGCCTGTCGACCCTCACCTACCTGTTCGAAGGCACCTTGCAGCACAAGGACAGCCTCGGTTCGGACCAAATGGTGCAGGCCGGCGATGTGAGCTGGATGACCGCCGGCAGCGCGATTGCCCACGTCGAGCGCACGCCCGAAGCAATCAAGAGCAAGGGGTTCAGCCTGCATGGGCTGCAAGTGTGGCTCGCCTCCCCCAAGGACCACGAGAGCGGGCCGGGGCATTACAGCCACCATCCAGCGGCTGACCTACCGGTCAGCGACAACCTGGGCGTGCAGGTCCGCCTGATCGCCGGCAATGGCTTCTGCCTCAAATCACCGGTGCCGGTGCTGTCACCCACGCTGTACGCCGATGTGCAGATGCAGACGGCCACCACCCTGCTGATCCCGGACGAGCATGAAGAACGCGCGGTGTATGTGCTGGAGGGTGACGTGCAGTTGGACGGTGAGCCGCTTGAGGCACACAGCCTGGTGGTGTTGCCGAGCGGACAGGCGATGACCCTGTCTGCCGACAGCGATTGTCACCTGGTGGTGTTCGGTGGCGCGCCGCTGGATGGGCCACGCCGGATCAACTGGAATTTTGTCGCGAGCGACCCGGCCGTGATCGAGCAGGCCCGACAGCGTTGGGCGGCTGGGGATTGGCCAACGGTGCCCGGTGAAACCGAAAGAATTGAGTTGCCGGTGAGATAGCCGCCTGCTCCCACATTTAACCGCGTTTACCCTGTAGGAATGCGCTCGAATGTGGGAGCTGGCTTGCTCGCGATGAGGCCAGGACAGACGCCAGAGACTTAGCCCTTGAACACTTCATCCAACAAGTTATGCATCGACTGGAACGCCCGGGCAGCGGTCTTCGCATCGTACATCATCATGCCCGGCACGTTGGCGTGCGGGTCGGTGAAGGAATGCACCGCACCGCCATAGCTCAGCAGTTGCCAATCCACACCGGCCGCGTTCATCTCATCTTCGAACGCCGGCAGTTGTGCTTTCGGCACCAGCGGGTCGGAAGCACCATGCAACACCAGCACGGAACCCTTGATGTTCTTCGCATCCGCCGGGTTTGGCGTGTCGAGGGTGCCGTGGAACGACACCGCAGCCTTCAATGGTGCGCCGGTGCGCGCCAGCTCCAACGCACAGCAACCGCCGAAGCAGAAACCGAAGGTGGCCAACCTGGACGTATCCACCGCAGCTTCGCTCTGGCCTTGCAGTTGCGCTAACGCGGCCTGCATGCGCTTGTTCAGCAACGGGCGGTCATTCTTCAACGGCATCATCGCCGCACCGGCTTCATCGTTATTCGACGGGCGCACGGTTTGCCCGTACAGGTCGGCGATCAGCACCACGTAGCCTTTGCTGGCGACGCGCTTGGCAATCTCTTCGGCCCCCGCACTCACGCCCATCCAGTTCGGCGCCATCAACAGGCCCGGCAGCGGGCCGGTTTGGCTGGCATCGAAGGCCAGGCGGCTTTCATAAGACTGGCCATCAATCTGATAGACCACGGAACGCACAGTGACTTGGCTCATCATTTACTCCAGTTGAGGTTGCACAAGAACGAAAAAACCCGCCGAAGCGGGTTTTTCTACAACGGGGTTAAACCGACAGTTCAACCAACAGCTTGTTCAGTCGGCGCACATAGGCGGCCGGGTCTTTCAGGCTGTCGCCGGCAGCCAGGGCTGCCTGGTCGAAGAGGATGTGCGACAGGTCGCCAAAACGCTCTTCGCTCTGTTCGCCGTCGAGTTTCTCGATCAGCGGGTGAGCCGGGTTGAATTCGAAGATCGGCTTGGAGTCCGGCACCTTCTGACCGCTGGCTTCGAGGATCTGACGCATCTGCATGCCCAGGTCCTGCTCGCCGATGGCCAGGATCGCCGGGGAGTCGGTCAGACGGTGGGAAACCCGCACTTCGCTGACGGCGTCGCCCAGAGAGGCCTTGATCCGCTCAACCAGGCCTTCCTTGGACTTGGCCACTTCTTCAGCGGCTTTTTTGTCTTCTTCGGAATCCAGGTTGCCCAGGTCCAGGTCGCCACGCGCCACGTCGACAAAGGTCTTACCGTCGAATTCGCTGAGGTAGCTCATCAGCCACTCATCGATACGGTCGGTCAGCAGCAGCACTTCGATGCCTTTCTTGCGGAAGACTTCCAGGTGCGGGCTGTTCTTGACCTGAGCGTAGGTCTCGCCGGTCAGGTAGTAGATCTTGTCCTGACCTTCCTTGGCGCGTGCCAGGTACTCGGCTAGGGACACCACCTGCTCGCCGTCTTCGCCCTGGGTGGAGGCAAAACGCAGCAGGCCGGCGATTTTTTCCTTGTTGGCGAAATCTTCCGCCGGGCCTTCTTTCATGACCTGGCCGAAGTTCTTCCAGAAGCCTTTGTATTGCTCAGGCTCGTTCTTCGCCAGTTTTTCCAGCATGTCGAGGACGCGCTTGGTCAGCGCCGACTTCATGGAGTCGATGATCGGGTCTTTCTGCAGGATTTCCCGCGACACGTTCAGCGACAGGTCGTTGGAGTCGACCACGCCTTTGATAAAGCGCAGGTACAGCGGCAGGAACGATTCCGCCTGGTCCATCACGAACACGCGCTGCACGTAGAGCTTCAGGCCCTTTGGCGCTTCGCGCTGGTACAGGTCGAACGGCGCGCGGGCCGGTACGTAGAGCAGCGAGCTGTATTCCAGCTTGCCTTCGACCTTGTTGTGGCTCCAGCTCAGCGGGTTTTCGTAGTCGTGCCCGATGTGCTTGTAGAACTCCTGGTATTCCTCGTCCTTGATCTCGGTACGCGGACGGGTCCACAGGGCGCTGGCGCGGTTGACGGTTTCCCACTCAACGGCCGGTGCTTCTTCGCCTTCGGCGGCGGCCTGCTCTTTCGGCAATTCGATCGGCAGGGCGATGTGGTCGGAATACTTCTTGATGATGTTGCGCAGGCGCCAGCCATCGGCAAATTCGTCTTCACCGGGTTTCAGGTGCAGCACGATGCGCGTACCGCGATCAGCCTTGTCGAGGGTAGCGACTTCAAACTCGCCCTCGCCTTTCGAAGACCAATGCACGCCTTCGCTGGCGTCAAGGCCGGCGCGGCGGCTGAACACTTCAACCTTGTCGGCGACGATGAAGGCCGAGTAGAAGCCCACGCCGAACTGACCGATCAGGTGCGAATCTTTCTTCTGGTCGCCCGAAAGGTGCTTCATGAAATCGGCAGTGCCGGATTTGGCGATGGTCCCCAGGTGGGTGATCGCATCCTCACGGCTCATGCCGATACCGTTATCTTCGAGGGTGACGGTCTTGGCGTCTTTGTCGAAGCTCACGCGGATTTTCAGTTCGGCGCCGCCTTCCAGCAACTCCGGCTTGGACAGGGCTTCGAAACGTAATTTGTCGACAGCGTCAGAGGCGTTCGAGATCAACTCGCGAAGGAAAATTTCCTTGTTGGAATACAGCGAATGGATCATGAGGTGCAGCAGTTGCTTCACCTCGGTCTGGAAGCCCAGGGTTTCCTTTTGAGTTTCCACACTCATGGTCATCAAACTCCAATTGGATGGCAGTGGCCGCGCCCTGAAGGGTTGGCGGCGGGTTGTCATCAAAGTTGGGGGCTAAGACCAGGATTTCAAGGGCGGGACACTTCTCCGATCTTGAAATGCGCGCGGGCGGTGGCGATGGGTTCGGCCGCGGTGCTTTGCCAGGCGGTGATCGACACGTTCGCCACCCGTCGACCCTGGCGCCAGACCTGGCACTTGGCGTAAGTGTCGCGAAACTGGCCGGCACGCAGGTAATCCAGGGAAAAGTCGATGATTTTCGGCAGGCCCGGTGCGCCGGTGAATACCAGCAGGTGCAACGCGGCGCAGAGTTCCATAAAGCCTGCAATCACACCGCCGTGCAGCGCCGGTAATATCGGGTTACCAATGTTGTCCTTGTTGGCCGGCAGGCGGAACAGCAGCTCATCGCCTATCCGCGTGCATTCGATGCCGATCAGCTTGGCGTAGGGGATCAGATCGAGCAGCGCCTTGTAGTTGCCGTGCTCATGGGCCTGCTCCAGACGTGTCTTGAAGTGATGTGTCATGCCTGTTCTCCCGTGACTGTACTGCCCAGCCCCTGCGCACCCTTGAGGCGCTTGCCCATACGCATGAACGTCCCCACCGTGTGGGCGACGGGTTGTTGCGGGTCGTCCTGATAAGCGAAACCACGGGTGAAAATCACGTCGGTGGTCACCCGGTAGCACTGGGCAAAACCATACACCGGCTTGTGCGGTTCGGCGGGATGCATGTAGTCGATGCGCAGGTCGAGGGTCGGGCACACCTCGAACTCCGGCAACACGCACAGGGTGGCCATGCCGCAGGCGGTGTCCATCAGCGAGGTCAATGCGCCACCATGGATCACGCCCGTCTGGGGATCACCCACGATCATCGGGCTGTAGGGCAGAACCAGGGTAATCCCCTCCTCGCTGGCTTGATGAACGGTAATGCCCAGCACTTGGCAATGGCGCAACGCTGAAATAAAGCGCTTGGCACGCTCTAACAAGGGATTTTCGGTCATTCGGTTCAGACTCTGATGAATGTGGGGCCGGCGCAGTATGGACCGTCGGAAAAAGTTCCTTGGGAAAATGCTTTATATATCTGTGGGATATAAGGAACTAATGCTGGCCCCATGTGCTCGAAAGGCCAGTAGATATCTTCACTAAGGAGAAACACCCAATGCGCAAGACTTTAGCTATTTCCATGATGCTGGCCGCTGCCCTCGGTCTCGCTGCCTGCGACAAGAAATCCGAAAACAAGGCCCAAGATGCCGCCGCGCACTCTGAGCAAGCTCAGAAAGATATGGCTGCAGCACAGGATAAAGTGAACGAAGCTGCGAAAGAAAACGGCGATGCTGCCAAAGCTCAGGCCGAATCGAACAAAGCCGCAGCACAAGAAGCAGCACCTGCTACTCCAGCAACCGGTTCTTGATACCGGGGCTTGAAATAGCTTGGCTGCAAAAAGAAAGCCCGCTTAGATAGCGGGCTTTACTTTGTCTGCTGTTGGCGCGGAGTGCGATAAACCGGCGCTATGCCTGCAGCGCTTTACGCCACCGGGTCTTTGGCCACGTCCGGCAGCGACGTATCGGTCTGCGTATACACCATCACTTGCAGTACGTCGGAATGAAACTCTCGGCGATACAGCACCAACACCACCCCGGCGCTCATCGACATGAACAGCCAGGGGCTGACAAACCATGCCAGCATGGTCATCCCGAAGTAGTAAGCGCGCAAGCCAAAGTTGAACTGGTTGGCCGCCATCGAAATCACCCGCGCCGCCCGCAGGGCAAACGCCTTGCGCTCCTGCTCCGACACGTGCCGCTCACCGATCATCGGCGCCGACCCCACCAGCACCGCAGCAAAGTTGTACTGGCGCATACACCAGCTGAAGGTGAAGAACGCGTAGACGAACACCAGTGCCAGGCACAGCAGCTTGATCTCCGACATGCCCTGGGATGCCTGCTGCACCAGCGGAATATCGGCCAGCAATGAAACTGCCCGCTCCGAGGCGCCCAACACGGTGAGAATGCCCGCAAGGATGATCAAGGTGCTGGAGGCGAAGAACGAGGCGTTGCGCTCAAGATTGCCAATCACACTGGCGTCGGCGATGCGGTTGTCACGCAGCAGCATGCGACGCATCCAATCTTCGCGATACAGGTGCAGCACGCTGGCCAGACAGGCAGTGTCGCGGGCTTTCCAGGTGGCATAACGGGTGTAGCCGCCCCAACAGAGGACGAACCAGAGGGCGGCAAGCAAGTGGATCAGGTTGGCTTCGATAAACGGCATGCGGGTCCTTATACACGACAGATTTCATGAACCCGGTTAAGTGTGGGCGCCGGGTTCCAGCTTGAGCTTTGCGTTACTCCTTCGACGTTAGCCCATGGAAAAAGGCACTGCCCGCCGCCCATAAAAAATGCCCCGTATCAATCGATACGGGGCATTTCAATACAGCGTGAAGCCGGGGGTTACGCGACCGCTTCGCTGCGCTTGCCCAGCATGCGGTCAACCACCACCGCGACCACCAGCATCATCACCGATGGCACCAGCCACGCCAGGCCCTGCTCGCTCAACGGCAGGTTGGCCAATTGCGCCGGCATCCAGCCCGCCAGGCCGGCGCCCTTGAGCGCATCGATGCAGCCGAAGATGAACGACACCAACATCACCGGGCCAACGATGCGGCTCTGCTCCTGCCAGAAGTCTTTGCAGAAGCTCAAAGCCACCAGCACGATGCATGGCGGGTAGATCGCAGTGAGCACCGGGATCGAAAACGCGATCAGTTTGGTCAGGCCCAGGTTGGACACGAACAGCGAGAACAGCGCCAGGATCACCACCAGGGTCTTGTAGGACAGCGGCAGGATCCGGCTGAAGTACTCGGCGCAGGCACAGGTCAGGCCGACGGCGGTGACCAGGCAGGCCAGGGAGATCAGCACGGCCAGGAAGCCGCTGCCCAGGGAGCCAAAGGTGTGTTGCACGTAGGCGTGCAGGACGGCGGCGCCATTGGCGGCACCGGCGGCGATCTCATGGCTGCCCGCCCCGAGGCGGAACAGGCTGACATACACCAACGCCAGGCCGACGCCGGCAATCAGCCCGGCAATGATCGCGTAGCGGGTGATCAATTTAGGCGATTCGACACCACGAGAACGGATCGCGTTGACGATCACGATACCGAACACCAGCGCGCCCAGGGTATCCATGGTCAGGTAACCATTGATAAAGCCTTGGGAGAACGGCGCGGCCACGTATTCCGGGTTGGCGACGCCCACTTCACCGGCCGGCAAGGCAAACGCGGCGATACCAAGGATGGACAGCGCGATGATTTTCAGCGGTGCCAGGAAACGGCCCACGGTGTCCAACAGACGGCCCGGGTACAGGGAGACGAAAAACACCACCAGAAAGTACACCGCGCTGTAGAGGAACAGCGCCAGCGGGCTTTCACCGGTCAACGGCGCCAGGCCCACTTCAAAGGACACGGTCGCGGTACGCGGGGTGGCGAACAGCGGCCCTACCGCCAAATACGCTGCCGCCGCCAGCAGGCCACCGGCGATCTTGCCGATCGGGCTGCTCAACGCATCCATACCACCACCGACCTTGGCCAGGGCGATCACGGTGACCACCGGGAGCCCGACCGCGGTGATCAGGAAACCCAACGCCGCCATCCAGACATGGGGTCCGGACTGCAAACCAACGATAGGCGGGAAGATGATGTTGCCGGCCCCCACAAACAGGGCAAAAGTCATGAAGCCCAACGCCAGGATGTCCTGGCTTTTCAACACTTTCATTTGAGGAAATACCACACTACTGAATCGGAATTTAGAGAGGGCTTCCCTATGGATGAGGGAAATGCTGCCGGCCCTTGTGGGCACCGACCGGTCTAGCGCGCGGCTTCCTTTTGGGATGCGAGCGCTTAAAGAGGCGGCAAGGTTACAGAATTTGGCCGATAAACGCACTGTTGCAGGGCGAACTGTCCGATAAGCGACATTGGAATGTCGTGTTTTCATACTTAATGTGGCAATACAGACAAAAAATGTGGGAGGGGGTTTGCTCCCGATAGCGGAGGTTCAATCACATCATCAGTGACTGAGCCATTGTCATCGGGAGCTAGCCCCCTCCCACATGGGACCAAGTACATTTCAATAAATGGACCGCCCAGAACGCACAAAGGCCACCCGAAGGTGGCCTTTGCTGGTGAAGCGTCAGTTAAGCGCGAGGCTTACTTGACTGCCCAACCGGTCAGCTCGGCCAAGGCCTTGCCAATGTCTGCCAGCGAACGCACGGTTTTTACGCCTGCGTCTTGCAGTGCAGCGAATTTCTCGTCTGCAGTGCCTTTGCCGCCAGAGATGATTGCGCCAGCATGGCCCATGCGCTTGCCAGCAGGGGCAGTCACACCAGCGATGTAGGAAACAACCGGCTTGGTCACGTGGGCCTTGATGTAGGCAGCCGCTTCTTCTTCAGCCGAACCGCCGATCTCACCGATCATGACGATCGCTTCGGTCTTCGGGTCTTCCTGGAACAGCTTCAGGATGTCGATGAAGTTCGAGCCTGGGATCGGGTCACCGCCGATGCCGACGCAAGTCGACTGACCGAAACCGGCGTCAGTGGTCTGCTTCACAGCTTCGTAGGTCAGGGTGCCGGAACGGGAAACGATACCGACTTTACCTGGCAAGTGAATGTGACCAGGCATGATGCCGATCTTGCATTCGCCTGGAGTGATCACGCCTGGGCAGTTAGGGCCGATCAGGACCACACCCAGCTCGTCGCACTTGACCTTGGCGTCCAGCATATCCAGGGTAGGAATGCCTTCGGTGATGCACACGATCAGCTTGATGCCGCCGAACGCCGCTTCCAGGATCGAGTCTTTGCAGAAAGGAGCCGGAACGTAGATCACGCTGGCGGTCGCGCCAGTGGCAGCTACTGCGTCTTTAACGGTGTTGAACACTGGCAGGCCCAGGTGCTCGGTGCCGCCTTTGCCCGGCGTTACACCACCAACCATCTTGGTGCCGTATTCGATGGCTTGCTGGGTGTGGAAGCTACCTTGCGAACCGGTAATACCCTGGCAGATAACTTTGGTGTCTTTATTGATCAGGACGCTCATTATTTGCCCTCCGCAGCTTTGACAACTTGTTGAGCAGCGTCGGTCAGGCTGGTAGCCGCGATGATGTTCAAACCGCTTTCTGCCAGTACTTTAGCGCCCAGTTCAGCGTTGTTACCTTCAAGGCGAACAACAACCGGGATTTTCACGCCGACTTCTTTCACTGCACCGATGATGCCTTCGGCAATCATGTCGCAACGAACGATGCCGCCGAAGATGTTGACCAGTACTGCAGCGACGTTGGAGTCGGACAGGATGATCTTGAAGGCTTCGGTTACGCGTTCTTTGGTAGCACCACCGCCCACGTCGAGGAAGTTGGCTGGTTTGCCGCCATGCAGGTTGACGATGTCCATGGTACCCATGGCCAGGCCGGCACCGTTGACCATGCAGCCGATGTTACCTTCCAGGGCTACGTAGTTCAGTTCGAACTTGGCAGCGTGCGCTTCGCGCGGATCGTCTTGCGACGGATCGTGGAAAGTCTTCAGCTTAGGCTGACGGTACATGGCGTTGGCGTCGATGTTGATCTTGGCGTCGAGGCAATGCAGATCGCCGTCAGCCTTGATCACCAGCGGGTTCACTTCCAGCAGGGCCAGATCGTGATCCTGGAACAGTTTGGCCAGACCTACGAAGATCTTGGCGAACTGGGCAACTTGCTTGCCTTCCAGACCCAGCTGGAAAGCCAGCTCGCGACCCTGGAATGGCTGAGCGCCAACCAGTGGATCGATAGTGGCTTTCAGAATTTTTTCAGGGGTATCGTGAGCGATCTTCTCGATGTCCACGCCACCTTCGGTGGAAGCCATGAACACGATGCGACGGCTAGAACGGTCAACGACAGCGCCCAGGTACAGCTCTTTAGCGATATCAGTGCACGATTCAACCAGGATCTTGGTGACTGGCTGGCCATTGGCATCAGTCTGGTAAGTCACCAGACGCTTGCCCAGCCACTGCTGTGCGAAGGCCTTGGCGTCTTCTTTGCTGCGAACCAGCTTAACGCCGCCCGCTTTACCGCGACCACCTGCGTGAACCTGGGCTTTTACAACCCATTCGGTCCCGCCGATTTTATCGCAAGCTTCTGCTGCTGCTTCCGGGGTGTCTACTGCGTAGCCCTGGGATACTGGCAGGCCGTATTCAGCGAACAGCTGCTTACCCTGATACTCGTGAAGATTCATGCTTTTTACCGTCTTCGTTAGGTACTGCGCATTCGGCGCTGCGCTCATTATGAGTGCCGCGCCACCTGTGACTGCTGCTTACGCAACTTGCCGGACTCAAGCCCGGTCAAGCTGCGCAAGACTGCGTCCAGCGGATATTCCGCGGTGAGTCTTGCGCGCAAGGCTCACGACGGGCAACCGCCGTGGTTTCTTATTATCTCGTTTTAGCGCTTCTTCTTGTTCGCGATGTGAATGGCATGACCATTCACTGCCAGCGCGGCTTCGTGCAATGCTTCGGACAGGGTCGGATGGGAGAAAACCATCATGCCGATGTCCTCGGCACTGGTGCCGAATTCCATACCGATTGCGCCCTGCTGGACCAGTTCTGCTGCGCCTGGGCCAATCACATGGACGCCCAATACGCGGTCAGTCTTGGCATCAGCGATGACTTTGACAAAACCACCGGTGTCGTTGGCTGCCATGGCACGACCAGAAGCAGCGAACGGGAAGGTGCCGACGTTAACTTCAACGCCTTCAGCTTTCAACTGCTGTTCGTTCTTGCCGACCCATGCAATTTCCGGGTGGGTGTAGATAACCGATGGGACCAGGTCGTAGTTCATCTGGGTTTTGTGGCCCTTGATGCGCTCGACAACCATGATGCCTTCTTCGGAAGCCTTGTGCGCCAGCATCATGCCGCGAACCACGTCGCCAATGGCGTAGACGCCAGGAACGGTGGTAGCGCAGTGATCGTCAACGTGGATGAAACCACGCTCGTCGATGTTCACGCCGCTGTCGGCAGCCAGCAGGTCGGTGGTCACTGGACGGCGACCAACGGCTACGATCAGCTTGTCGAAGGTGATGGTCTGTTCGCCATCCTTGTCGGTGTAGGTCACGACCACTTCTTCGCCGTTGACCTTCGAGCCGGTCACGCGAGCGCCCAGCTTGATGTCCAGACCCTGTTTGGTCAGGGTTTTCAGGGCTTCCTTGGACACTGCGGTGTCGGCAGCCAGCAGGAACGTGTCCAGGGCTTCGAGCACAGTGACCTGGGAACCCAGGCGGGACCAGACCGAACCCAGTTCCAGGCCGATCACGCCAGCGCCGATCACGCCCAGACGCTTGGGAACTGCTTGGAATTCCAGGGCGCCGGTCGAATCAACGATGACTTTCTGGTCAACAGGTGCTGGTGGAATGTCGATCGGACGCGAACCTGGAGCCAGGATCACGTTTTCGGCTTCGATGATTTCGACCGAACCGTCCGGCTTGGTGATTTCAACTTTCTTGCCGGCCAGCAGCTTGCCGTGGCCTTGCAGGGAAGTTACGCCGTTGGCCTTGAACAGGGTGGCAACGCCGGAGGTCAGGCCTTTGACGATGTTGGCTTTACGGCCGACCATCGCGGGTACGTCCATGGTCACGCCAGCGTGGTGGATGCCGTGGATGGCAAAACCGCTTTGCGCTTCGTGGAATTTCCAGGAGCTGTCCAGCAGCGCCTTGGAAGGAATGCAACCAACGTTCAGGCAGGTACCGCCCAGTGCCAGTTTGCCTTCCTTGTCGGTGTATTTTTCGATGCAAGCAGTCGAGAGGCCCAGTTGTGCGGCCTTGATAGCGGCAACATAGCCGCCAGGACCTGCACCAATCACTACAACGTCAAATTTCTGCGACATGAAAATAGTTCCTCTATTTAGCAGCAAGCTGTCAAGCCGCAGGCCCCAAGCCCGACTGCCGTATCCGGCAGCCTGTCACTTGAGGCCCGCAGCTGCTTCTATCAGATATCCAGCAGCAGACGAGCTGGGTCTTCCAGCAGGTTCTTGATGGTCACCAGGAAAGTCACGGCTTCTTTACCATCGATCAGGCGGTGATCGTAAGACAGCGCCAGGTACATCATCGGACGGATCACGACTTGGCCGTTGATGGCCATCGGACGCTGGATGATGTTGTGCATGCCCAGGATCGCAGCTTGCGGCGGGTTGACGATCGGAGTCGACATCATCGAACCGAAGGTACCACCGTTGGTGATGGTGAAGGTGCCGCCGGTCATCTCGTCGATGGTCAGCTTGCCGTCACGGGCTTTCTTGCCGAAGCCGGCGATGCCGCCTTCGATTTCAGCCAGGCTCATCAGCTCGGCGTTACGCAGAACCGGAACCACCAGGCCGCGGTCGCTGGACACGGCAACGCCGACGTCTGCATAACCATGGTAAACGATGTCGCTGCCGTCGATGGAAGCGTTGACTGCCGGGAAGCGTTTCAGCGCTTCGGTGGCCGCTTTCACGAAGAACGACATGAAGCCCAGGCGCACGCCGTTGTGGCTCTTCTCGAACAGGTCCTTGTACTTCGAACGCAGGGCCATGACTTCGGTCATGTCGACTTCGTTGAAGGTGGTCAGCATCGCCATGTTCGACTGTGCTTCAACCAGACGCTTGGCCACGGTGGCACGCACGCGGGTCATCGGCACGCGCTTCTCGGTGCGGTCGCCAGCGGCGAACACAGGAGCAGCGGCAGCAGGCGCTGCAGCCTTGGCGGGTGCGGCAGCTGGAGCGTTTTTCTTGGCTTCAACGGCAGCAACCACGTCTTCCTTGGTCACACGGCCGTCTTTGCCGGTGCCTTTGATGGAAGCCAGGTTGATGCCGTTCTCTTCGGCCAGCTGACGAGCAGCCGGTGCGGCGATTGGATCTTCGCCACCCGCCGCCGGAGCGGCAGCTGGAGCAGAAGCAGCAACAGCCGGTGCAGCGGCAGCCGGAGCGGCAGCAGCGCTGCCCGCTTCGATCGAGCCCAGTACCTGGTTGGACAGGACGGTATCGCCTTCGTTGGCAATGATCGCGCCCAACACGCCGTCAGCTTCAGCCAACACTTCCAGAACGACTTTGTCGGTCTCGATGTCGACGATCAGTTCGTCACGCTTTACAGCCTCGCCTGGTTTCTTGTGCCAAGTGGCAATGGTGCCATCGGCAACCGATTCCGGGAATGTCGGGGCTTTGATTTCGATAGCCATTATCTGTGGGTCCTTAAAATTCGGTTTCAGTCAGCGCGAAGGCGTTAAACAGTGAAAGCATCTTGCAGGAGTTTTTCCTGCTGCTCGGCGTGCATCGATGCATAACCACAGGCAGGCGCGGCAGAAGCATCGCGACCGGCGTATTCCAGGCCCAGGGCCTTGTTGTGGTTACCAATGCTGCGACGCAGATGATGCTGGCTGCTGTACCAGGCGCCCTGGTTCATCGGTTCTTCCTGACACCACACTACATGAGTGAGGTTGGTGTAAGGCGCGATGATCTCCATGAGGTCATCTTCCGGGAACGGGTAAAGCTGCTCGATACGCACGATGGCGATGTCTTCGCGGCCTTCGGCACGGCGTTTTTCCAGCAAATCGTAGTAGACCTTGCCGCTGCACAGGATCAGGCGAGTGACCTTGGCCGCGTCCAGTGTATCGATTTCTGGAATAACGGTCTGGAACGAGCCTTCCGCCAGATCTTCCAGGGTCGAGATGGCCAATTTATGACGCAACAGCGATTTCGGCGTCAGCACTACCAGCGGCTTGCGCAGTGGGCGAATGACCTGGCGACGCAGCAAGTGGTAGATCTGGGCCGGGGTAGTCGGCACGCACACCTGGATGTTGTGCTCGGCGCACAGCTGCAGGTAACGCTCCAGACGGGCCGAGGAGTGCTCCGGACCCTGACCTTCATAACCGTGTGGCAGCAGCATGGTCAGACCGCACAGACGGCCCCACTTGTGCTCGCCGCTGGTGATGAACTGGTCGATAACCACCTGGGCACCGTTGGCGAAGTCGCCGAACTGGGCTTCCCAGATCACCAGCGCGTTAGGCGTGGTGGTCGAGTAACCGTATTCGAACGCCAGTACGGCTTCTTCGGACAGGAACGAATCGTACAGGTCGAAACGTGGCTGGCCTTCGTACAGGTGTTGCAGCGGGATGTAGGTGCCTGCGTCTTTCTGGTTGTGCAGAACCGCGTGACGGTGCGAGAACGTACCACGGCCGATGTCCTGGCCGGTCATGCGGATCGGGTGACCTTCGAACGCCAGGGTCGCATACGCCATGGTTTCGGCGTAACCCCAGTTGATCGGCAGGCCGCCGGCTTGCATCTTCTGACGGTCTTCGTAGATCTTCGCGACCTGGCGCTGTACGACGAAGCCGTCAGGAATTTCCAGCAGCTTGGCAGACAGTTCCTGCAGAGTCTTCAGATCGAACGACGTATCGTGACGCGCAGTCCAGGCGTGGCCCAGGTACGGACGCCAGTCGACGAACAGCTCTTTGTTCGGCTCTTTGACCAGGCTTTTTACAACATGCAGACCATTGTCCAACGCGTTGCGGTATTCGTCGACTTTCGCCTGAACACGCGCTTCGTCAATCACACCGGCCTTGGTCAGGCTTTCGGCGTACAGCTCACGGGTGGTGCGCTGCTTGGTGATCTGCTGGTACATCAACGGCTGGGTGCCGCTTGGTTCGTCCGCTTCGTTGTGACCGCGACGGCGGTAGCAAACCAGGTCGATCACCACGTCACGCTTGAACTGCATGCGGTAGTCGACAGCCAGTTGGGTCACGAACAGCACGGCTTCCGGATCATCACCATTCACATGGAGGATCGGCGCCTGGATCATCTTGGCAACGTCGGTGGCGTACTCGGTGGAACGCGCGTCCAACGGGTTGCTGATGGTGAAGCCCACCTGGTTGTTGATGACGATGTGAACGGTACCGCCGGTCTTGAAGCCGCGGGTCTGCGACATCTGGAAGGTTTCCAGGACCACGCCTTGACCGGCGAATGCCGCGTCGCCGTGGATGGAAATCGGCAGAACCTTCTCACCGGTCGCGTCGTTACGACGATCCTGGCGAGCGCGCACCGAACCCTCGACCACTGGAGAAACGATTTCCAGGTGGGACGGGTTGAAGGCCATGGCCAGGTGAACTTCACCGCCGGTGGTCATCACGTTGGACGAGAAGCCCTGGTGGTATTTAACGTCACCGGAACCCAGCTCGACCTTTTTCTTGCCTTCGAACTCGTCGAACAAGTCGCGCGGGTTCTTGCCGAAGGTGTTGACCAGCACGTTGAGACGGCCACGGTGGGCCATGCCGATCACGATTTCCTTGGTGCCGTAGGAGCCGGAACGCTGGATCAGCTCGTCGAGCATCGGAATCAGGCTCTCGCCGCCTTCCAGGCCGAAACGCTTGGTGCCCGGGTATTTGGTGCCCAGGTATTTTTCGAGACCTTCGGCTGCGGTCACGCGCTCAAGCAGGTGGCTGCGCACATCGGCAGACAACACCGGACGGCCACGCACGCCTTCCAGGCGATGCTGGAACCAGTGACGCTGTTCGGAGTCGGTGATGTGCGTGAACTCAGCGCCAATGGTGCGGCAATATGTCTGCTGCAACGCTTCGTGAATTTCGCGTAGGCTCGCTTCCTCTTTGCCGATGAACAGGTCTCCGGCACGGAAGGTCGTATCAAGATCGGCATTGGTCAAGCCGTAATGATTGATCGACAGGTCTGCAGGTGCAGGACGCTTCCAGAGCCCCAGCGGGTCGAGCTGGGCCGCCTGGTGGCCGCGCATACGGTAGGCCTGGATCAGTCGCAGTACTTCAACTTGCTTCTTCTCATGCTCACTGCTCACGCTTCCGGCGGAAACCGGTTGGGCGCGGCGCTGGTTCTTTGCCAGCAGCACGAACTGATCGCGAATTGTTGCGTGCGATACATCGGTGGCAGCGTTGCCGTCTGAAGACAACGTCTGAAATTTGGTGCGCCATTCTTCTGGCACAGCGTTAGGGTCGTGCAGGTAGAGCTCATAAAGCTCTTCCACATAGGCAGCGTTACCACCTGAAAGATAGCCGCTGTTCCACATGCGCTGCATCACGCTTTCTTGCATGCTTGGTCACCCTCGATTTGGGGACACCACCGGCGGCGACACCGAGTTTGCTTGCAAAAGGCCAAGTGCAGCGACCAAAACAAGCCACTTAGGATCACGCTGATAGTTCGGGTACCAACCCGAATGCCCCTGCTTGTCTCATTTCTTCAAAATAAGAGCCGCGGCTTTGTAAGTCGCTGCTCAAGTTAAGACTACGGCGCCGGTTGAAGCCTGCGCCGTAGCATTTACGGGCACAACGGTCCTGCTTTGCTACAACGTCAATTACACGCCGCTTTGCAGCAGCATGTTACGGATGTGACCAATGGCCTTAGTCGGGTTCAGGCCTTTAGGACATACGTTGACGCAGTTCATGATCCCGCGGCAGCGGAATACGCTGAACGGGTCATCCAGTGAAGCCAGACGCTCGGAGGTCTGGGTGTCACGGCTGTCTGCCAGGAAGCGATATGCTTGCAGCAGAGCAGCCGGGCCCAGGAATTTGTCCGGGTTCCACCAGAAGGATGGGCACGACGTCGAGCAGCAAGCGCACAGGATGCACTCGTACAGGCCGTCGAGCTTCTCGCGCTCTTCCGGGGACTGCAGACGCTCGATGGCCGGAGCCGGCGTATCGTTCTGCAGGAATGGCTTAACCTTCTCGTATTGCTTGTAGAAGATGCTCATATCGACGACCAGGTCACGGATAACCGGCAAACCTGGCAGAGGACGAATGATCAGCTTGTTGCCTTTGACCACGGCGGACAGCGGCGTGATGCACGCCAGGCCGTTCTTGCCGTTGATGTTCATGCCGTCGGAGCCGCAAACACCTTCACGGCAAGAGCGACGATAGGAGAACCCTTCGTCCTGCTCTTTGATCAGGGCCAGCACATCCAGCACCATCAAGTCTTTACCACCGGTATTGACCTGGAATTCCTGCATGAACGGCGCAGCGTCCCGATCAGGGTTGTAGCGATACACACTGACTTTCAACATGGCAGCCACCCTTAGTAAGTCCGAATTTTCGGTTCAAACATCGGAACCGTCTTCGGCGAGAAGTTAACGGCACGCTTGGTGACGCGCTTTTCACCCGGGAAGTAGAGGGTGTGGCACAGCCAGTTTTCATCGTCACGGTCTTCGTAGTCTTCACGAGCGTGAGCACCGCGGGACTCTTTACGAACCTCGGCGGCAATCGCAGTCGCTTCAGCCACTTCCAACAGGTTTTGCAGCTCAAGGGCTTCGATACGAGCGGTGTTGAACGCCTGGCTCTTATCGTTGATCTTGACGTTGGCGATGCGCTTGCGCAGGTCAGCCAGCAGGGCAATACCCTTCTGCATGTATTCGCCGGTACGGAATACACCGAAGTAGTTCTGCATGCAGCTTTGCAGCTCGCGACGCAGGGTAGCCACGTCTTCGCCTTCGGTACGCTCGTTCAGAGCGGACAGACGCGCCAGGGCAGCTTCGATGTTGGCGTCGGTAGCGTCATCGTATTCGATGCCGTCGGTCAGCGCCTTTTCCAGGTGCAGGCCGGCAGCGCGGCCGAAGACCACCAGGTCGAGCAGCGAGTTGCCGCCCAGACGGTTGGCGCCGTGAACCGATACGCAAGCCACTTCGCCCACCGCGAACAGACCATGGATGATCTCGTCCACGCCGTCGGCATTCTGGGTGATTGCCTGGCCATGGATGTTGGTCGGCACGCCGCCCATCATGTAGTGGCAAGTCGGAACAACCGGAACCGGAGCAACCACCGGGTCAACGTGCGCGAAGGTCTTGGACAGTTCGCAGATACCTGGCAGGCGGCTGTGCAGCACTTCCTCGCCGAGGTGATCGAGCTTGAGCAGCACGTGGTCGCCGTTCGGGCCACAGCCGTTGCCGGCGATGATTTCCTTGACCATGGAACGGGCTACAACGTCACGACCGGCAAGGTCTTTCGCGTTCGGAGCATAACGCTCCATGAAACGCTCACCGTGCTTGTTGATCAGGTAGCCACCTTCACCACGGCAACCTTCGGTGACGAGCACACCGGCGCCGGCGATGCCGGTCGGGTGGAACTGCCACATTTCAATGT
Organism: Pseudomonas sp. GW704-F2; assembly: GCF_059423025.1. Taxonomy (NCBI): domain Bacteria; kingdom Pseudomonadati; phylum Pseudomonadota; class Gammaproteobacteria; order Pseudomonadales; family Pseudomonadaceae; genus Pseudomonas; species Pseudomonas sp. GW704-F2. Next base: position 44,232 of record NZ_JBWKXO010000036.1, read on the forward strand.
CTTGCACCGGCACGCCGGCACGCAGCGCCATGCCAACGCCGTCGCCGGTGTTGATCAGTGCGTTGGTGGTCGAGGCGTAGATACGACCTGCACCGCCGGTCGCCAGAACGGTAGCCTTGGCGCGGATGTAGGTGGTTTCACCGGTTTCGATGCAGATAGCGATCACGCCGACGAATGCGCCGTCCTGGTTTTTTACCAGGTCAACCGCGTAGTACTCGTTCAGGAACGTGGTGCCGGCTTTCAGGTTGCCCTGATACAGGGTGTGCAGCAGCGCGTGACCGGTACGGTCGGACGCGGCGCAAGTACGGGCAGCCTGGCCGCCTTTACCGTAATCCTTCGACTGACCGCCGAATGGACGCTGGTAGATACGACCTTGCTCGGTACGCGAGAACGGCAGACCCATGTGGTCCAGCTCGAACACGGCGGCCGGGCCTTCCTGACACATGTATTCGATAGCGTCCTGGTCACCGATATAGTCGGAGCCCTTGACGGTATCGTACATGTGCCAGCGCCAGTCATCGTTCGGGTCGGCGGAGGCGATGGCGCAGGTGATGCCACCCTGGGCCGATACGGTGTGGGAACGCGTCGGGAACACCTTGGTGATCACGGCAGTCTTGTGACCGCCCTGAGCCAGTTGCAGCGCTGCGCGCATGCCGGCGCCGCCGCCACCAATGATGATGGCGTCGAAGGAAATAGTTGGAATGTTAGCCATGGATCAGATACCCCAAAGAATCTGCACACCCCAGACGAAGTAAGCGAACATCGCGACGCCGCATACTGCCTGGAAGAGAAACCGTACTGCTGTCGCAGACTTGCCCAGCGCCATCGGCGTCAGGTAGTCGGTCGAAATGGTCCACATGCCGACCCAGGCGTGAGCGCCCAGGGCTACAAGGGCCAGCAGACTGAAGATTCGCATCGCATTGTGGGAAAACAGGCCATGCCATTGCTCATAGCCGATACCCGGATTGGCGACGAGGTATCCGATCAGGAAAATGAAATAAGCCGCGAGAACGACCGCAGACACACGCTGTGCCATCCAGTCATAGAGGCCCGAACGCGACAGATTCGTTACGCTGGTTACCATATCCAAACTCCTGCCAGAACGATCAGCGCCACGGAAACGGCGATGACGATTTTCGAGCCCAGGCGGCCGCCTTCCAGCGTCTCACCGATGCCCATATCCATGATCAAGTGGCGCACGCCGGCTACCAAGTGATACAGCAGAGCGGACAAGAGGCCCCATGCTACGAACTTGGCCAGCGGACTGGTCAAGCATGCCTTCACCTCGGCATAACCTTCCTCGGAACCCAGGGATTTGCTCAATGCATAAAGCATGAAGCCCAGGCCCAGGAAGAGGATGATGCCGGAAACACGGTGCAGGAACGACGTAACGCCGGTGATGGGGAGTTTGATGGTCCTTAGGTCTAGGTTTACAGGTCGTTGGCTATTCACGGCTTTTTTTCACACTGAAGAGCCCCTAACAATCAGGGCAAAGTTGTTGGGGAGCGGACTGGTCAGGTAACACCACCCAGGGAGTGCGACCCCCAATGAAAGCAAGCCCAAAAGCCCTTGGCGGTCGGTGGCCGAGTATAGACAGTTAGGTTACTAATGACAACGCGCTGACCTCACCCTAATAGCGCATTGCGTTGGCAGGATAAAAGGCGTAAATGGCGGTAAATTTCGAGGAAAAAGTCCGGTTAAAGCCTTCTGGGGCAAGACTTTAGGCAAATTGACATCTGAATTTATCTCACTATAGTGGTGCGGGCCCTGCGTGGGGGGTCTGTCTGATGATTTGAAGCATAAATAGGAGGCCACATGGCTGACAAAAAAGCGCAGTTGATCATCGAGGGCGCAGCCCCCGTCGAGCTGCCCATTTTAACCGGCACCGTTGGTCCTGATGTTATCGACGTACGGGGCCTGACGGCCACGGGCCGTTTCACTTTCGACCCAGGTTTCATGTCGACTGCCTCATGCGAGTCGAAGATTACCTATATTGATGGCGATAATGGCATTTTGCTGCATCGGGGCTACCCGATCGAGCAACTGGCTGAGAAATCGGACTACCTGGAAACCTGCTATCTGCTACTAAATGGCGAGTTGCCAACCGCCGAGCAGAAAGCCCAGTTTGTCAGTACTGTAAAGAACCACACCATGGTTCACGAGCAGTTGAAGACGTTCTTCAACGGCTTCCGTCGCGACGCCCACCCGATGGCCGTCATGTGCGGCGTGGTCGGCGCCCTGTCGGCTTTCTATCACGACTCCCTCGACATCAATAACCCGCAGCATCGCGAAATTTCCGCGATCCGCCTGGTTGCCAAGATGCCGACCCTGGCCGCAATGGTTTACAAGTACTCCATGGGGCAACCCATGATGTACCCGCGCAACGACCTGACTTACGCGGAAAACTTCCTGCACATGATGTTCAACACCCCGTGCGAGATCAAACCGATCAGCCCGGTGCTCGCCAAGGCAATGGACCGGATCTTCATCCTCCATGCCGACCACGAGCAGAACGCCTCCACCTCTACCGTGCGTCTGGCCGGCTCTTCGGGTGCCAACCCGTTCGCCTGTATCGCCGCCGGTATCGCCGCGCTGTGGGGCCCTGCCCACGGCGGTGCGAACGAAGCCGTATTGACCATGCTCGATGAAATCGGCGATGTCTCGAACATCGACAAATACATCGCCAAGGCCAAGGACAAGAACGATCCGTTCAAGTTGATGGGCTTCGGTCACCGGGTCTACAAGAACCGCGACCCGCGCGCCACCGTCATGAAGAAGACCTGCGACGAAGTGTTGAGGGAACTGGGCATCAAGAACGATCCGCAACTCGAACTGGCCATGCGCCTGGAAGAGATCGCTCTGACCGACCCGTACTTCATCGAACGCTCGCTGTACCCGAACGTCGACTTCTACTCGGGGATCATCCTCAAGGCGATCGGCATTCCAACCAGCATGTTCACCGTGATCTTCGCCCTGGCGCGGACCGTGGGCTGGATCTCCCACTGGAAAGAAATGCTCTCCAGCCCGTACAAGATTGGCCGCCCGCGCCAGCTGTACACCGGCTACGAGTCGCGTGACATTACCAAGTTGGAAGATCGCAAGTAAGCATCTGACTGACGCGCAATAAAAAAGCGGCCTCCTTCATGGAGGCCGTTTTTATTTGTGCAAGAACCAAGAAACTGTTTTGTCTGAAATTCAGCTATCGGGAGCAAGCCCCCAGCCTATCGACCGGGACACGTCCTATTAAGCCCCCAAACCTGACCAATTACCCACCTTGGAATGCAATCAACTGTGGGAGGGGGCTTGCCCCCGATAGCAATGGCCCAGCCACCACAAAACTCCAGCCAAAAAAAATGCCCCAGCCTATCGACCGGGGCATTTCCTATTCCCCCCCAAAACCTGACCAACTACCCACCTTGGAATGCAACCAACTGTGGGAGGGGGCTTGCCCCCGATAGCAATGGCCCAGCCACCACAAAACTCCAGCCAAAAAAAAATGCCCCAGCCTATCGACCGGGGCATTTCCTATTGAGCTATAACCTTAGTGAGAAACCGCCCCACTCGCCCCCAAGCCAGTCTGCGAACGCACAAACTGCGGGAAGTACAGCGCCCGTTCCTTGACTGCCGCCGCCGACTTGTCGGTGATGGAGAAGAACCAGATGCTGACGAACGCGATGAACATCGAGAACAGCGCAGGGTACTCATACGGGAAGATGGCTTTTTCGTGATGCAGGATCGACACCCAGATGGTCGGCCCCAGGACCATCAGGCCCACAGCACTGACCAACCCGAGCCAGCCGCCAATCATTGCGCCACGGGTGGTGAGGTTTTTCCAGTACATGGAAAGCAGCAACACCGGGAAGTTACAGCTGGCAGCGATAGAGAACGCCAGGCCGACCATGAACGCAATGTTCTGGCTTTCAAACAGGATACCCAGACCGATTGCCAGCACCGCCAAGGCGATAGTGGTGATCTTCGAGACGCGAATCTCCTCTTTGTCGTTGGCCTTGCCTTTCTTGATCACGCTGGCATACAGGTCATGGGACACCGCCGAAGCACCGGCCAGGGTCAAGCCCGCAACCACCGCGAGGATGGTGGCAAACGCCACAGCCGAGATGAAGCCCAGGAAGATACTGCCACCCACCGCGTTGGCCAGGTGAACCGCCGCCATGTTGTTACCACCGAGCAAGGCGCCTGCAGCATCCTTGAACGCCGGGTTGGTGCTGACCAGCAGGATCGCGCCGAAACCGATGATGAAGGTCAGGATGTAGAAGTAGCCGATGAAACCAGTGGCGTACAACACGCTCTTGCGCGCTTCCTTGGCGTCGCTCACGGTGAAGAAGCGCATCAGGATGTGCGGCAGGCCGGCGGTACCGAACATCAGTGCCAGAGCCAGGGAGAACGCGGAGACCGGATCTTTCACCAAACCGCCAGGGCTCATGATCGCTTCACCTTTAGGGTGAACCTTGATCGCCTCGGAAAACAGCGTGCTGAAGTCGAAGTTGACGTGCTTCATCACCATGACTGCCATGAACGTAGCACCGGACAGCAGCAACACTGCCTTGATGATTTGCACCCAGGTGGTCGCCAGCATGCCGCCGAACAGCACGTACAAGCACATCAGGACACCCACCATGATCACCGCTACATGGTAATCAAGGCCGAACAGCAGCTGGATCAACTTGCCCGCGCCAACCATCTGCGCGATCAGGTAGAACGCCACCACTACCAGCGAACCGCAAGCCGACAGGCTGCGGATCTGGGTTTGCCCGAGGCGGTAGGACGCCACGTCGGCAAAGGTGTATTTGCCCAGGTTACGCAGGCGCTCGGCGATCAGGAACAGAATGATCGGCCAGCCCACCAGGAAGCCGATCGAGTAGATCAGGCCGTCGTAGCCGGAGGTGTATACCAGTGCGGAAATACCCAGGAAGGACGCGGCCGACATATAGTCGCCGGCAATCGCCAGGCCGTTCTGGAAGCCGGTGATCTTGCCGCCGGCCGCATAATAGTCGGCCGCCGAGTTGTTGCGCTTGGACGCCCAGTAGGTAATGCACAACGTCGCGCCGACAAAGACCACGAACATCAGGATCGCTGGAATATTCAGCGGTTGTTTTTGCACTTCACCGGTCAACGCCTCCCCCGCCCATATAGCAGGCGCGAAGACCGAAGCACCCAGTACAGCCAATAGACGACGGATCATTGCGCAGCCTCCTTGAGAATCGCATTGTTCAGATCGTCGAATTCGCCGTTGGCGCGTCGCACGTAGATCGCAGTGAGGACAAAGGCCGATAGAATCAGCCCGACACCGATAGGGATTCCCCAGGTGATGGACGAAGTGGAGCTGATCTTAGCCCCCAGCAATTGTGGCCCGTAGGCAATCAACAGGATGAATCCGGAGTAAAGCCCTAGCATGATCGCCGAGAGAATCCAGGCGAACCTTTCCCTTTTTCTAACCAGCTCCTTGAAGCGCGGGCTGTTTTGAATCGAGAGGTAAATGCTGTCGTTCATTGTTTTTATCCTCGCAGCACAGCTTTGTTATTATTGAAACAATAGCCACTGTATGCGGCTACGGGGCAGGTTCCAGACGACCTTAGTATTAGAGGGAGTGTAGCGAGGGTTTGCGAGGGCGCAGAAACATTTGCGGGCGGCGAAAATAATGTGGGAGGGGGCTTGCCCCCGATTGCGGTGTGTCAGTCGCTGATGATCTGACTGATCCATCGCTATCGGGGGCAAGCCCCCTCCCACAGAGGGTTACATCAAAGGGGGGTTACTTGGCGAGCCACTCGGCAACCCGCTCAGGGTGCTTGGCAACCCAGTCCTTGGCGGCTGCATCGGGCTTGGCGCCCTCCTGGATGGCGAGCATGACTTCACCGATTTCGTCCTTGGAAGCCCATTGGAATTTCTTCAGGAACGCCACGACGTCCGGGGCTTTCTTCTCCAGGCCCTTGCTACCGATGCTGTTGACGGTTTCAGCAGCGCCATAGATCCCTTTTGGATCGTCCAGGAACCGCAGTTTCCACTTGGCGAACATCCAGTGCGGCACCCACCCGGTGACTGCAATGGATTCCTGCTTGTCTTCGGCGCGGGTCAGTTCGGCGATCATCGCGGCACCGGAGCTGGCTTGCAGCTTGTAGTCCAGGCCATAGGCCTTGATCGCTTCGTCGGTCTTGAGCATCACGCCTGAACCGGCGTCGATACCGACGATCTTGTTCTTGAAGGTGGTGTCGGTCTTGAGGTCTTCGATGGACTTGGCCTTGACGTACTCCGGCACGATCAGGCCGATCTTCGCATCCTTGAAGTTGGGGCCGTAGTCGACCACCTTGTCCTTGTTCTTGGCCCAGTATTCACCGTGGGTCACGGGTAGCCAGGCAGAGAGCATGGCGTCGAGCTTGCCGGTGGCAACACCCTGCCACATGATCCCGGTGGCGACCGCTTGCAACTTGACGTCATAACCGAGCTTTGCCTTGATCACCTCTGCCGCCACATGAGTGGTGGCAACGCTGTCGGACCAACCGTCCACGTAGCCGATGCTCAGGGTTTTGCTGTCGGCGCTGGCCAGTGTGGAGCTCATCGCAACTACCAGAGTGGCAACTGCGCCCAAGAGTCGTCGCATCTTCATCGTACTTCCCCGAAAGTGCTGCGCCCGACGGATGTCGAGCGACGTCAACCTGTTGTTATGTGGTGCGCCACGCCCCCTTCACGCGCATCGATCCGGCGGCAACGACATCAGTGGAGTGCTGATACTTCGATCATCAACCTGCCGGGGCCCGCGTCCTGCTCTGTCAGCGACCTCAGGTAAGCAAGAAACGACATCACATCGCCAGCTATCGCTGTTATGGGACGCTCACCTCATACCCCGCCCGAACTTTGCATGTCTAAATCATGCAGCCCCACTGGGACGCGACAAATCCGGGTAAGATGCGCGCCTTTGCTCCCCAGATAAGCCGACCATGCCCGCAACTGCCCGCTTCCCTGCCCTGCCCTATTTATTCGCCTTGATCCTCGGCCTGCTTGCGCTGGTCGGATACTGGTATGGCCTCGGCCGGCCAGTGGTGCTGCCGGACGTGGCCAGCGCCAGCCACAAACTGCAATGCGCCTCCTACACACCGTTCGACAAGGACCAATCACCGTTCGACCAGCCGTTCAAGCTGCGCCCCGAGCGCATGGACGCCGACCTGGCCCTGCTGGCCACCCGCTTCGAATGCATCCGCACCTACTCCATGACCGGCCTGGAAGCCTTGCCGGACCTGGCGCGCAAGCACGGGCTGAAACTGATGATCGGCGCCTGGGTCAACGGCAACCCGGTCGACACCGAAAAAGAAGTCGACGCCTTGATCGCCTCGGCCAACGCCAACGCCGACGTGGTGACTTCGGTGATCGTCGGTAACGAAACCCTGCTGCGCAAGGAAGTCACGGCCGCACAGTTGGTGAAGCTGATCCATAAGGTCAAAAGCCAGATCAAGCAGCCGGTCACGTATGCCGACGTCTGGGAGTTCTGGCTGCAACACCCGGAAATTGCCCCGGCGGTGGATTTCCTGACCATCCACTTGCTGCCGTACTGGGAAGACGCCCCCTCGGGAATCGACCAGGCGCTCAAGCATGTCGGTGACGTGCGCCAGACCTTCGGCAATAAATTCGCGCCCAAGGACGTAATGATCGGCGAGACCGGCTGGCCCAGCGAAGGCCGCCAGCGTGAAACCGCGGTGCCGAGCCGGGTCAATGAGGCCAAGTTCATGCGCGGTTTCGTGGCCATGGCCGAAGCCAATGGCTGGCACTACAACCTGATCGAAGCCTTCGACCAGCCGTGGAAGCGTGCCAGTGAAGGCGCTGTCGGCGGCTACTGGGGCTTGTTCGATGCCGATCGCCAGGACAAAGGCATCCTCGCAGGCCCAGTGACCAACGTACCGTACTGGCCACTGTGGCTGGGAGTCGGTGGACTCATCCTGCTGGGCACCCTGGCGCTCGGCGGGCGGGTGCGCAGCGTGCGCGCCGCCTGGCTGCTGCCGCTGCTCGGGGCCGTCGCCGCCTGTTCCATCGGCACCTGGGCCGAACTGACCCGCGTAACCGCACGCTTCAATGATGAATGGGTGTGGGCGGGGCTGCTGGTCGCGTTGAACCTGCTGGTACTGGCACATGCGGCCCTAGCCTTGAGCAGCCGCGAGGGTTGGCGCGAGCGGGCGTTCAACTGGCTGGAACCGCGCGCGGGCTGGCTGGTGGCAATCGCCGGGTTCGCTGGCGCGGTGATGATGCTGGCGCTGGTGTTTGACCCGCGCTACCGCAGCTTCCCAAGTGCGGCGCTGGTGCTGCCTGCCCTGGTCTATCTGATTCGCCCGGTGACCGGGCCACGTCGGGAAATTGCCCTACTGGCCTTTATCATCGGTGCCGGCATTGCGCCGCAGCTGTTCCGCGAAGGGCTGTTGAACCAGCAGGCATGGGGTTGGGCGCTGGTCAGTGGGTTGATGGTTGTGGCTTTGTGGCGGTGCTTGCGGATGCGCAAGGCTTAAGAGTGCCATCGGGGGCAAGCCCCTCCCACATTTGGAACGCGTTCCCATGTGGAAGGGGCGGTGCGACGATTCGACTTGCCCCCGATTGGCCCTATCAGGCCGCCCGTGGCTTGCGGACCAAGCGCAACCCGGCAATCACCACCGCAAACACCGCAAATGTGGTGTTGTACAACGCCAACGCCGGCAACCCGAACACCAGCCCCAGCACCGCCAACCCCCACCCCGCACGGCCCGGCACGAAAAACGCCAGCACCGACGCGATCAGTGCAGCCCAGCCCATCACCTGGAAGTGAATCATCAAGCCCAGGTTCGAACGCACCTGGCATTCCCAACGGCTGGCTTCATCCGCGCAAATGCCGACCCACCGGCCATCCTCCATGAAGCCATAACGCGCGGCATAACTGGCGGCCAGCCATAATGGCAAGGCAATGAGCAGTAGGGTCAGCGGCAAGCGGCGGGACATGGAGCACTCCGATAGGCAAAAACGGCGCTCAGCTTAATCCCCCGGTGGCCGTTAGCAAGATGTGTACGCAGATAAGTGTCCATCAATACGCGGCAAAGTGTATCTTCTGCCTACTATTACCCCGACTCCGACGTTTTTTATCCGACTTTTCGTGCCGATGGCTGGCACTTCGGTGGCAACGCGGTGGTCATAGCCTGCGAACTTCATTCAGCACGTTTCCTCTTAGGGATTAAGTCATGCTCCGTTCCTTGCGCTGCGCTGCCTTGCTGGGCAGCCTTTTTTTGAGTGCGTCAGCACTGGCCGTCGACATCGACCAGGCCAGCTATGGCTTCCCTTTGACCAACCCGTTCGAAGCGACCATCGCCACCACCCCGCCTGACCTTCGGCCCAGCTTGCCGAGCGACGACGAAATCAACCAGTCCGACTACACCCTGAACATGCGTCCCGAGCGCGAATTCAGCCTGCCCGACAACTTCTGGGCAGTGAAGAAACTCACCTACCGCATCGCCAAGCAAGACCGCGCCGCGCCGCTGATCTTCCTGATCTCGGGCACCGGTGCGCGGTTCGACAGCAGCATCAACGAATACCTGAAAAAACTGTACTACCAGGCCGGCTACCACGTCGTGCAACTGTCATCGCCGACCAGCTTCGACTTCATGAGCGCCGCCTCGCGCTTCGCCACGCCGGGTATCACCCAGGAAGACGCCAAAGACATGTACCGCGTGATGCAAGCAGTGCGCGCGCAGAACGCCTCACTGCCGGTCACCGACTTTTACCTCAGCGGCTACAGCCTCGGTGCGCTGGATGCGGCCTTTGTCAGCAAGCTCGACGAAACCCGCCGCAGCTTCAACTTCAAGAAAGTGCTGCTGCTCAACCCGCCGGTCAACCTGTACACCTCGATCACCAACCTCGACAAGCTGGTGCAGACCGAGGTCAAGGGCATCAACAACACCACGACCTTTTATGAACTGGTGTTGAACAAGCTGACCCGCTACTTCCAGCAAAAGGGCTACATCGACCTTAACGACGCCCTGCTCTACGACTTCCAGAACTCCAAGCAGCACCTGACCAACGAACAGATGGCCATGCTGATCGGCACCACGTTCCGCTTTTCGGCGGCCGACATCGCGTTCACCTCAGACCTGATCAACCGCCGCGGCCTGATCATCCCGCCGAAGTACCCGATCACCGAAGGCACCAGCCTCACGCCGTTCCTCAAGCGCGCGCTGCAATGTGACTTCGATTGCTACCTCACCGAACAGGTCATCCCGATGTGGCGCGCCCGTTCCGATGGCGGCAGCCTGTTGCAATTGGTCGATCAGGTCAGCCTGTACGCCCTCAAGGACTACCTGCACACCAGCCCGAAAATCGCCGTCATGCATAACGCCGACGACTTGATCCTCGGCCCGGGCGACCTCGGCTTCCTGCGTCAAACCTTCGGCGATCGCTTGACTGTCTACCCGCTGGGCGGCCATTGCGGCAACCTCAACTACCGCGTCAACGCCGACGCCATGCTGGAGTTTTTCCGTGGCTAAATATCTTCTGCTGCTTGCCGCCCTGATGTGCGCAAGCGTGGCCAATGCCGACAACAGCAAGGCTCACGCGCCCACCGTCGTGGGTGCCGACGGCTTCAAGGAGCCGCTGAGCAAGCTCAAGTTCAACCCGGGCCTGGACCAGCGCGAATTCGAACGCTCGTCACTGACCGCCCTCAACGTGTACGACCCGCTGGAATCGTGGAACCGTCGCGTTTACCACTTCAACTACCGCTTCGACCAATGGGTGTTCCTGCCGGTGGTCGACGGTTACCGCTACGTCACGCCGAGCTTCCTGCGTACCGGCGTAAGCAATTTCTTCAACAACCTGGGCGATGTGCCCAATCTGTTGAACAGCCTGTTGCAACTCAAGGGTCACCGCTCCCTGGAAACCACCGGGCGCCTGCTGCTCAACACCACCATCGGCGTCGCCGGGCTGTGGGACCCGGCTACCGCCATGGGCCTGCCGCGCCAGAGCGAAGACTTCGGCCAGACCCTGGGCTTCTATGGCGTGCCTGGCGGCGCCTATCTGGTGCTGCCGATCCTGGGCCCATCGAACCTGCGCGATACCAGCGGCCTGGTGGTCGACTACAGCGCCGAATCGCAGATCAACTTCCTGAACGTCTCCGAAGTCAGCTCCAACCATCCGGAGATCTGGGCCCTGCGCGTGGTCGACAAGCGTTACCAGACCAGCTTCCGCTACGGTCAGTTGAACTCGCCGTTCGAGTACGAAAAGGTGCGCTACATCTATACGGAATCGCGCAAGTTGCAGATTGCCGAATAAGCGCGGCGCGCGGTAAAAAAGCCATTCGACGCGCTCGAATGGCTTTTTTTGGGTTCTTCACGGATTGCCGGGAAAGACGCTCTTGATCTTCATGAAAAAGAATTCGCTGTCCCGGTAACCGTACGCCA
>NZ_JBWKXO010000037.1:0-54105 GCF_059423025.1 Pseudomonas sp. GW704-F2
GGCGGTGGATCAGTCATGCATGTAGTGACTGACACACTGCTATCGGGGGCAAGCCCCCTCCCACATTTCTGACCGAGTTCGGCTTGCAGGATCAGGTCGGATATAAGGCCGCGCCCAAGAGCAAGAGCAGAACGAGCCCTATCTGATCCATGGAGATCAAAATGTGGGAGGGGCAAGCCCCTTCCCACACTTTTTTGACCGCGTTGGGCTTTCAGGATCAGGTCGGCTATAAGGCCGCCGCGCGTTGGTTACTTTTCGGGTTGGCCATTACCGAAGAAACGCATCGCCACACCACCTAAACCTTAAACCGCGCCACCGTCTGATGCAGTTCCCCCGCCATCCCTGCCAGATCATGCCCCGCCGTTTCGGTATGCAAGGCCCCTTGCAATACCTGTTGCGACAGGTTCCGAATCCCCACCAGGTTGCGATCCACTTCCCGCGCCACCAGTGCCTGTTCTTCGGTGGCGCTGGCAATCATCAAGTTGCGCTCATTGATCTGCGAAATCGAGCGGGTGATTTCATCCAGCGCCTCCCCCGAGCGTTGCGCCACGCCCAAGGTCGCCTGCACCCGTTCGCTGCTGCTGTGCATGGCGGCCACGGCGTGTTCAGTGTCCTGGCGGATGTTGCCGATCATCTGCTCGATCTCCTGGGTCGAGGTCTGGGTACGATGGGCCAGGGCGCGCACTTCATCGGCGACCACCGCAAAACCGCGCCCGGCATCGCCGGCCCGGGCCGCTTCGATCGCGGCGTTGAGGGCCAGCAGGTTGGTCTGGTCGGCGATGCTGCGGATCACGTCCAGCACGCCGCTGATGTCTTGCACGCGGCCGGCGAGTTGCTGGATGCGTTCGGAGGTTTCCACCACACCGGTGGCCAGGGTGTTGATCGAGGCCACGGTTTCCTGCACCTGCGCCCGCCCAAGCTGGGCGGTCTGTTCCGACAGGCGCGAGGCTTCGCTGGTGCTCACCGCGTTGCGCGCGACTTCATCGACGGCGGCGGTCATTTCGTTCACCGCGGTGGCGGCCTGTTCGATTTCCTGGCCCTGCAACTGCAGGCTGCTGCTGGTCTGGCTGCTGACTGCGCTCAACTCTTCGGATGAACTGGCCACGCCATCCACCGAGGCGGCGATCTGCCGGACCATCTGGTTGAGGTTCTGCTGCATCTGGTGCAGGTTGCGCATCACGCTGCCGTCGGCACTGTTGCCCAGCGGCACCTCGATGGTCAGGTCGCCCTGGGCGATATGGCTGAGCACCCGCGCCACCTCGTCCGGCTCGCCGCCCAAAGGCCGGGTGACGCTGCGCGTGACGATCACGGCGGCCGCCACGACCAGGCTCACGCATAGCAGGAATAATCCGATCATCGTGCGGCGCGCATCGTCGTAGAGAATTTGCGCAGCCTGCTCGCGCTCGACGAACAGTCGGCCTTGCATGGCCATCAACGCATCGAGGCTCTTGAACACCTCAAGCTCGGCCGGCACCACCTGCTGTTTGAGCTGGGCCAGGCCCTGCTCGCGGGCGCCCTGCTTGATCAGCGCCTGCACCTGGGTAAAGGCCGCGACGTAGGTTTCCCGATGGGTTTTCAACGCGGCATAGGCCGCCTTGCCTTCGGCGGTATCGAACAGTGGCTCCAGGGTGGCGAACGCCTGGGTAATGCGCTGCCGGGTGGTGCCAATGGCCTCTTGGGCCTGCTGGTTATCCTGGTCGATCAGCAGGTCGCGGGTGTTGCGCCCGTTATCGCGCACGCCGGTGGCGATCACCATGATCGGTGCGATTTTCGGCCAGTCCTGCTGCACGATCTGTTCGGACTGTTGCTTGAGGGTTGCCAGGTCGTGCAAGGCGTAAAACACCAAACCGACCAGAGCCAGCGGCGCAATCGCGAAGCCGATGACAATGCGTTGTGCCGTGGTTAACTGCGTCATTCTAAACATTCCTTGATGAATACCTGCCCAAAACGGGCAGCATCTTTAAAAATCCTGGGAGGGCGATCGGTCACCCTCGTAATACAAAAGCCGGAAACAACTCGCGCATGTGGCCCCACAACTCCGGCAATGCCATCTGTGCCGGGGCAATCGGCAGTTGCTCATCGAGCATACTTGCCGTGCGGACCATCTGCACGGCGAAGCGCTTGACACCACTGGCTTGCAAACGCTGGGCCAGGCGCAACAGGCGCGACGTATCGATCAGATGCCAATGCACCGTGGTGCGACACTCGTAGTCCACGCCACTGGCCAGCAAGGTCTCCAAACTGCGCCAATTAGCGGTGCCGCTGCCTTTGACCTGGGTGACCAGTTGATAGTCCTCGACCAGGGCCTTCACATCGAAGCCCACCCAGTCGGCATGGCGCAGCGCATTGGCAAAGCCTGCCGGTTTGATCCCCGCACTGTGCAGGCCCACGCGAAAGCCCATGGCGCGTACCTCGTCCATCGCCGCTGGCAAACCTTCCTGCAAGGTCGGCTCACCGCCGCTGAACACCACCGCGTCCAACAGGTCCTGGCGGCGCTGCAAAAACAGCAAAACCCGGCGCCAATCGATCTCCGCGCTACCGCGCGGTGCAATCAGGTCCGGGTTATGACAGTAACGACAGCGCCAGGCGCAACCCTGGCAGAACAGCACACAAGCGAGCATGCCGGGGTAGTCGAGGGTGGTCAGGGGCACCATGCCCCCAACCCGTAGCATTCGACTCATTGGCGCCCGGCCGCGCAAGCCGCTTCGGTAAAGTGAACACGCTCCTTGTGTTCGGACTGTTTGCCGGGGTTGAACGCGGACACCGGCCGGTGGTAACCCATCACCCGGGTCCAGACTTCGCAGCGCTGACGTTGTGGCTGGGATGTTTGCATGGTGAATCTCCTTGCGGGTTGAAAAACAGGTTCAAGACTGGGCGGCAAGCGCGAGGATCTCATCGCACTTGGGGCAGAACTCGTGTTCGCCGGCGAGGTAGCCGTGTACCGGACAGATCGAGAAGGTCGGGGTCACGGTCAGGTACGGCAGGCGGAAACGCCCCAGCGCTTTGCGCACCAATTGCTTGCAGGCCTGCGCCGAGGAAATCTGTTCGGCCATATACAGGTGCAGCACGGTGCCGCCGGTGTATTTGCATTGCAGTTCGTCTTGCAGCTCGAGGGCTTCGAAGGGGTCTTCGGTGAAGCCCACCGGCAGTTGCGACGAGTTGGTGTAGTACGGCGCATCCAGGCTGCCGGCTTGCAGGATGTCCGGGTAGCGCTTGCGGTCTTCCTTGGCGAAGCGGTAGGTGGTGCCTTCCGCCGGTGTGGCTTCGAGGTTGTAGAGGTGACCGGTTTCTTCCTGGAAGCGCAGCAAGGTGGCGCGCACATGATCGAGCAGGCGCAGGGCGAACGCGCGGCCTTCTTCGGTGTGCGTGCCCTGCGTGTCATCCGTGAAATTGCGCAGCATCTCGTGCATGCCGTTGAGGCCGATGGTGGAGAAGTGGTTGCGCAACGTCCCCAGGTAACGCTTGGTGTAGGGGTACAACCCGGCGTCCATGTGGTGCTGGATCACCTTGCGCTTGACCTCCAGGCTTTCCATGGCCATTTCCATCAGGCTGTCCAGGCGTTGCAGCAAGCCGCCGGTATCGCCCTTGAACAGGTAACCGAGGCGCGCGCAGTTGATTGTCACCACGCCCAGGGAGCCGGTCTGCTCCGCCGAACCGAACAGCCCGCCGCCGCGCTTGAGCAGCTCGCGCACGTCCAGTTGCAGGCGACAGCACATGGAGCGCACCTGGTTGGGTTGCATGTCCGAATTGAGGAAGTTCTGGAAATACGGCAGGCCATAGCGCGCGGTCATCTCGAACAGGCGGTCGGCGTTCTCGCTGTCCCAGGGGAAATCATGGGTGATGTTGTAGGTCGGAATCGGGAAGGTGAACACCCGCCCCTTGGCATCCCCGGCCTGCATCACTTCGATGTAGGCGCGGTTGATCAGCTCCATTTCCGTTTGCAGGTCGCCATAGGCAAATGGCATTTCCTCACCGCCGATCACCGGCACCTGCTCGCGCAAGTCTTCCGGGCAGACCCAATCGAAGGTCAGGTTGGTGAATGGCGTCTGGGTGCCCCAGCGCGACGGCACGTTGAGGTTGTAGATGAACTCCTGCACCGCCTGGCGCACCTCGGGGTAGCTCAACTGGTCTTTGCGCACATAAGGCGCAAGGTAGGTGTCGAACGAGCTGAACGCCTGGGCGCCGGCCCATTCGTTTTGCAGGGTGCCGAGGAAGTTGACCATCTGCCCCAGGGCACTGCTCAAATGCTTGGGCGGCCCCGCTTCGACGCGACCCGGCACGCCATTGAGGCCTTCGTGCAGCAACGAACGCAGCGACCAACCGGCGCAGTAGCCGGCGAGCATGTCGAGGTCGTGGATATGCAGATCCGCCTCACGGTGTGCGCGGCCGATCTGCTGGCTGTAGACCTCGTCCAGCCAGTAATTGGCGGTGACCTTGCCCGATACGTTCAGCACCAGCCCGCCGAGGGAATACCCCTGGTTGGCATTGGCCTGCACGCGCCAGTCTTCACGGTCGAGGTATTCGTTCATCGAGGTGGCGACTTCCACCAGGGTCTTGCGGTCGCGGCGCAAGCGACCGTGCTGTTCGCGGTAGACGATATACGCGCGCATCGACAGGAAGTAACCGGCATCCATCAACACCCGCTCGACGCTGTCCTGGATCTGCTCCACATCCAGCCGTTCGATGCCGCGCAGCCGCGCCAGTACCGCACCGAGCAACAGGTCGACCTCGGCCTCCCGATACTCGCCGGTGGCATTGCCGGCGGCGATCAGCGCCTGACGGATTTTTTCGGCGTCGAAGGCAACGAGGCTACCGTCGCGTTTGTGCAGGCGGTTACTGACCAGCGGGCTGAGCATGCTTTGCATTGGAAGGCTCCAGACACTACATATAGATTTAATAGATCTTTGAAACACAATATGCAGTGATATTACGGTCAAGCGTTTGGGCTGCCATTGATCAAGGTCAAGTCTGAACGAAGATCAAAATGTGGGAGGGGCGGTGCGGTGCGACGATTCGCACTTGTTCCCGATAGCGGTGGATCAGTCGTGCATGTATTGGCTGACACACTGCTATCGGGGGCAAGCCCCCTCCCACAGTAAGCCTCCTCCCACAGTAAGTTCCCTGCCACAGCAAGTCCCCTGCCACCTTCAACCGCCGCTCATATTCATGAAGCGCACCACCTGCACCTCCCCTGCCCCGGTGAAATCATGGCGCAGCGGCTTACCCCGCAATCCCTTGTGCAACGCCTCGATCAACGGCGCGTCGTCCAACGGGTAACGCCGCAGCAAAGCGCGGAAGTCCACCGCGTTGTCCTGCCCCAGGCACAGCAGCAACTGCCCTTCGACGGTCATCCGCACACGGTTGCAACTGCCGCAGAAGTTGTGGGAGTTGGGCGAGATAAAGCCGATACGCGTGCCCGGATGCCGCGCCAGGCGCACATAGCGCGCCGGGCCGCCGCTGTTTTCGGTGCTGTCGAGCAAGGCATGGTGACGGGCGATCACGCTGCGTACTTCATCACTGGCACAGAACGTCTCGCCGCGGGAGCGGCCCACGTCGCCCAGGGGCATTTCCTCGATAAAGCTGATGTCGATACCTTGGTCGATCGCGTACTGCACCAGCGCCGGCACTTCATCGAAGTTGCGCCCTTTCATCACCACGCAATTGAGCTTGACCCGCTCGAACCCGGCCTCTCGCGCCGCCTCGATACCGTCCAGCACCTGGCGCAGATCACCGTTGCGGGTGATCGCGCGAAAGCGCTGCGCATCCAGGCTGTCGAGGCTGATGTTCATGCGCTTGACCCCGGCGTCCACCAGCGGCTGCGCGAGGCGCGCCAACTGCGAGCCGTTGCTGGTCATCACCAGTTCGCGCAAGCCCGGCAGTGCCGCGATATTGCGGCACAACCCGACAATGCCCGGGCGGATCAACGGCTCGCCGCCGGTCAGGCGGATCTTGCGCACGCCCTGGCCGACGAACAGCGCGGCCAGGCGTTCCAGCTCTTCCAGGGTCAGCACCTGCTGGCGCGGCAGGAACGTCATGTTTTTCGCCATGCAGTACACACAGCGGAAATCACAACGGTCGGTCACCGACAAGCGCAGGTAATCGATCGAACGGCCCACCCCATCCACCAGGCTCATGTCACTGCACCAGCGGCGAGTCGGCGCCCTGCAGCGCGATGCCACGAATGTCCGCCGCGCCGATCAGGGTTTGCAGGTACTGCACCAATGCCTTTTGCCACACGCCTTGCTGCAACTGGGTGCGGATCGCCACCGCCACCGCTTCATACGGCAGCGGTTGGCCTTCGATACGCTGATCGACATAGATCACATGCCAGCCATAACGACTCTCCAGCGGCTTGCCGGCCAGGCCCGGCGCGAGGGTGAACAACTGACGCTCCAGCTCGGGCACGGTCTGGCCCTTGCTCACCTGGCCCAGCGAACCGCCCTGGGCCTTGGACGGGCACGCCGAATACTGCAGGGCCAGCTCGGCGAATTGGCCGGGCTGCTCGTTCAGGTTCTGCAGCAGCACTTCCGCCTGGCCGTGCGCCAGATGGCGCGCCTCGGCGTCGTCCGGCGCGCACTCGAGCAGAATGTGCCGCACCGCCAGCAACGGCGCGCTGTGAAAGCGCCCGCGGTTGTTCTCGAAGTAGCGCACACAGGTGGCCTCGTCGCACTCAGGCACCTTGACCTCACGCTCGAGCAGCAAGCGCGTGGCGGCTTCTTCTTCGTTCTCGCCGGCGGCGATCTCCACCGCCAGGCCCAGCTCGGCGATCCGCTGCTGCAACAGCTCGCGG
The DNA here is from genome assembly GCF_059423025.1 of Pseudomonas sp. GW704-F2. Lineage (NCBI taxonomy): Bacteria > Pseudomonadati > Pseudomonadota > Gammaproteobacteria > Pseudomonadales > Pseudomonadaceae > Pseudomonas > Pseudomonas sp. GW704-F2. Next base: position 6,791 of record NZ_JBWKXO010000037.1, read on the forward strand.
ATCACCAGCGCACGGGCGGCCAGATACACCGCCTCCTCGCGGCTTTCGGCCGGGTGATATTGCAACTCCAGGGCCATGGCCTCCGGCGTGACGGGCACGCCGTTGACGCTGATGATCGGCCATTCCTGTTCACTGCTGGCGATCAACTCAGGCGCCTTGAGTTCCTCGAACAGAGCCGGGGCCGCAACCTCGGCCACCACCGGTTCTTTGACCGACGAGCCGCAACCGCCGCTGCCGCCATTACCGCCACCACATCCGCATCCAGTTGTCATGACGCTCTCCTCAATACTTCTGCCGCACGATTTGATAACGACGCCCCAGGTACCAGATCGGCGCGCTGACCATATGCACCAAGCGGGTAAACGGGAACAGCACGAACAGGGTCAAACCCAGCGCCACATGCGCCTTGTAGATCAGGCTGACCGGCTCGATCGACGCCGCCGCGTCCACTGGTCGCAACAGCACCACGTTCTGCGCCCAGTCGGCGAGCATCACCATGACCGAACCGTCCATATGCCCGGTGGACGCGACGATGGTCAGCAAACCGAGCACCAACTGCGCGAGCAGCACCAGCAGGATCAGGATGTCCGACGGGCTCGACGTGGCCCGTACACGCGGGTCGCCCAGGCGGCGCTTGACCAGCATCAGCAAGCCCACCAGGCACAGCAGGCCGAAGACGCCACCGGAGACCATCGCCAGCAACTGCTTGTGCTCAGTGCTGATCACATGGTGATAGACCGACGCCGGGGTCAGCAGGCCGACAAAGTGCCCGGCCAGCACGAACAGCACGCCAATGTGGAAGAAGTTGCTCGCCACGCGCATGCCACGGTTGTTGAGCATCTGGCTGGAGCCAGCCTTCCAGGTGTACTGCGACAGGTCGAACCGCGCCCAACTGCCCAACAGGCAGATCGCCAGGGCGACATAGGGGTACACCCCGAATACCAGCAAATTCCACTTAGACATTACTCACCTCCGTGGCCGGCACTGTGGCCTGCCCTTCTTGCTGAAAATCCACCCAGTGCAACGGCACCGCGCTTTCTTCGCGGGCTTTGCCCGGTGCGCTGGGCATCGAGCTGCAACGGTCTTGTTGTTCGGCCTGCATAAAGTCCACCGCTTCCTCTTCCCAGATCTTGTCCAGGGCTTCGAGGGAGTCGTCACGCGGCTCGGCGGCGACCTGCGCGCGCAGTTCGGCCACGGCCTGGTGCGGCTCGGCACCCGAGATCTGCAGCAACGCACGGAAGCAACTGGCGTAGGCGCTCTCGCGCTCGTCCAGACGTGCGGCGAGCAGCGCCAGCAGGTGCGCCACATCCGCCAGGCCCTCGCGGGCCTCGATGTCTTCGCGGGTCGAGAGGAACTCCAGGTACAGCGGGATATAGTCCGGCAGCTCCTTGACGCCGATGGCAAACCCGGCCTCTTCGTACTGGGCCATCATGTCGACCATGGCCTGGCCACGGTCGCGGGACTCGCCGTGGACGTGTTCGAACAACAGCAACGACAGCGAGCGCCCACGGCCGAACAGCGCGCCGTAGTGTTCCTGGCCGTCCATCAGGTCATTGGCGCAGATCAGCTCGAGCAACTCGAACAACGCGCCGCGCTGCTTGGGGCTGATCTCCCGCGACTCGATGATCGCCTGTTCCAGTTCGTCGCGGCCGCTCACCAGGGTTTCGGTGGGGTAGTCCAGCAGCAACGAAATCACTTTGAGAATACGCATGCTCAGTCCTCCCAGATCTGTACGGTTTTCAACACGTCGCGACGGTTGGCCTTCTTGGCACCGAACATGTTGGTGTCGGAGCTGCCGCTGCAACCGCTGCCGAAGCTGAAACCACAGCCGGAGCGTTCGGCGAACGCGTCGCTCATGGCGTCTTCACGGTGCGCGCTCGGCACCACAAAGCGGTCTTCGTAGTTGGCGATCGCCAGGTAGCGGTACATCTCTTCCACCTGTTCCACGCTCAGGCCGACGTCTTCGAGCACTTGCAGGTCCTGCACGCCGTCGACTTGCTGGGAGCGTTTGTAGGCACGCATCGCCAACAGGCGTTTGAGCGCACGCTTGACCGGTTTTTCATCGCCGGCGGTGAGCAGGTTGGCCAGGTAACGCAGCGGAATGCGCAGGCTGTCGACATCCGGGATCACCCCGTTCATGCCCACGGTGCCGGCGGCGGCAGCGTTCTGGATCGGCGACAGTGGCGGTACGTACCAAACCATCGGCAAGGTGCGGTATTCCGGGTGCAGCGGCAGTGCGAGTTTCCAATCGACGGCCATTTTGTAGACCGGCGAGCGCTGGGCCGAGTCGATCACCGACTGCGGCACGCCATCGGCCAGGGCCTGGCGAATCACCGCCGGGTCATTCGGGTCGAGGAAGATTTCCAGCTGTTTCTCGTACAGGTCTTGCTCGTTGGCGGTGCTCGCCACTTCGCTGATGCGGTCGGCGTCGTAGAGCAGCACACCGAGGTAGCGAATCCGGCCGACGCAGGTTTCGGCACACACGGTGGGCATGCCGGCTTCGATGCGCGGGTAGCAGAAGATGCACTTCTCGGATTTACCGCTCTTCCAGTTGAAGTAGATCTTCTTGTACGGGCAGCCGCTGATGCACATGCGCCAGCCGCGGCACTTTTCCTGGTCGATCAGCACGATGCCGTCTTCTTCACGCTTGTAGATCGCACCGCTCGGGCACGAGGCCGCGCACGCCGGGTTGAGGCAGTGCTCGCACAGGCGCGGCAGGTACATCATGAAGGTGTTTTCGTACTCGCCATAAATGTCGGCCTGGATCTGGTCGAAGTTCTTGTCCTTGCGGCGCTTGGCGAACTCGGTGCCGAGGATTTCTTCCCAGTTCGGGCCCCACTCGATTTTCTGCATGCGCTTGCCGGACACCAGCGAGCGCGGACGCGCGGTCGGTTGGTGCTCGCCCAAAGGCGCGGTGTGCAGGTGCTGGTAGTCGAAGTCGAACGGCTCGTAGTAGTCGTCCAGGCTCGGCAGGTCAGGGTTGGCGAAAATGTTCGCCAACACGCGGAACTTGCCGCCGATGCGCGGGTTGATCGAGCCGTTGGCGTTGCGCACCCAGCCGCCCTTCCACTTGTCCTGGTTTTCCCATTCTTTCGGGTAACCGATGCCGGGCTTGGACTCGACGTTGTTGAACCAGGCGTATTCCATGCCTTCACGGCTGGTCCAGACGTTTTTGCAGGTGATGGAACAGGTGTGGCAGCCGATGCATTTGTCCAGGTTCAGGACCATGCCGATCTGTGAGCGAATCTTCATCTCAGTTCTCCTCGATATCAGTCGGCAATGGGCGCGGCAAGTCATCGCCGGTGGAACCATCGAGCCAGTCGACCTTGGCCATTTTGCGCACCACGACAAACTCGTCGCGGTTGCAACCGACCGTGCCGTAGTAGTTGAAACCGTAGGCCTGCTGGGCATAGCCGCCGATCATGTGGGTCGGTTTGAGCACCACGCGGGTCACCGAGTTGTGGTGGCCGCCGCGGGTCTTGGTGGTTTCCGAACCCGGCACGTTCACGATGCGTTCCTGAGCGTGGTACATCATCACCATGCCTTCCTTGACGCGCTGGCTGACCACCGCACGGGCGGTCAGTGCGCCGTTGACGTTGAAGCACTCGATCCAGTCGTTGTCCTCGATCCCGGCGCGCTTGGCGTCGATCTCCGAGAGCCACACAATCGGCCCGCCGCGGCTCAAGGTGAGCATCAGCAAGTTGTCGCTGTAGGTGCTGTGGATGCCCCACTTCTGGTGCGGAGTGATCCAGTTCAGCACGATCTCGGTTTCGCCATTGCTGCGCTTGCCCTTCACGCCTTCGATGGTCTTGGTGTTGACCGGTGGCCGGTAGCTCATCAACTGCTCGCCGAACGCCTGCATCCACGGGTGATCCTGGTAGAACTGCTGGCGGCCGGTGATGGTGCGCCATGGGATGTTTTCATGGACGTTGGTGTAGCCGGCGTTGTAGCTCACGTGTTCGTCTTCCAGGCCGGACCAGGTCGGGCTGGAGATGATCTTGCGCGGCTGCGCCTGGATATCGCGGAAGCGGATCGCTTCATGGGCCTTGGAAATCGCCAGGTGGCTGTGGTCGATGCCGGTGAATTCCGACAGCGCGGCCCAGGCTTTCAAGGCGACCTTGCCGTTGGTTTCCGGGGCCAGGGACAGGATCACCTCGGCCGCGTCGATAGCCGTGTCGATTTTTGGCCGGCCATGGCTGATCCCGGCATCGTTTTCGTGATGGTTCAGTTCGCCGAGGAACTCGACTTCTTCATCAGTGTTCCAGTTGATGCCCTTGCCGCCGTTGCCGAGTTTTTCCAGCATCGGGCCCAGCGACGAGAACTGTTTGTAGATGTTCGGGTAGTCGCGTTCCACCACTGCGATGTTCGGCGCGTTCTTGCCGGGTACCGGGGCCACGCGTGCGCTTTTCCAGTCGGTGCCGCCAAACGGTTGGGCCAGTTCGCCGACGCTGTCGTGCATCAGCGGTACGGTGACCAGGTCTTGTTCCACACCCAGGTGACCGACCGACATGGCCGAGAACGCCTTGGCGATGCCTTTGTAGATTTCCCAGTCGGAACGCGATTCCCACGCCGGGTCGATAGCCGCCGACAACGGGTGGATGAATGGGTGCATGTCCGAGGTGTTCATGTCGTCTTTTTCGTACCAGGTAGCGGTCGGCAAGACGATGTCGGAATACACGCAGGTGGAGGACATGCGGAAGTCCAGCGTGGTCACCAGATCGAGCTTGCCGATGGCGCCGTCCTCGACCCATTCGGCCTCGGTGGGCTTGCATTCGGTGCTGTGGCCGATGTCTTCGTTCATCACGCCGTTCTTGGTGCCCAACAGGTACTTGAGCATGTACTCATGGCCCTTGCCCGACGAACCGAGCAGGTTGGAGCGCCAGATGAACATGTTGCGCGGGAAGTTCACCGGGCTGTCCGGCTGTTCGCAGGCAAAACGCAGGCTGCCGTCCTGCCAGGATTTGACCACGTAGTCTTTCGGCGTCATGCCGGCTGCGGCGGCCTCACGGCAGATGTGCAGCGGGTTGGTGTTGAGCTGCGGCGCGCTGGGCAACCAGCCGGCGCGTTCGGCGCGGATGTTGTAGTCCAGGGCGTGCTCGGGGAACTGCGACTTGTCGGCCAGAGGCGAGAGCACATCGTGCATGCTCATTTTCTCGTGGCGCCATTGCGAGCTGTGGCCGTAGAAGAAGCTGGTGCCGTTCATCTGGCGCGGTGGGCGGTTCCAGTCCAGGCCGAAGGCCAGGGGCAGCCAGCCGCACTGCGGGCGCAGTTTTTCCTGGCCGACGTAGTGGGCCCAGCCGCCGCCGGTCTGGCCGACGCAACCGCAGAGCATGAGCATGTTGATCAGCCCGCGGTAGTTCATGTCCATGTGGTACCAGTGATTCATCGCCGCGCCGACGATGATCATTGAGCGACCCTTGGTCTTGTCGGCGTTGTCGGCGAACTCACGGGCGATCTGGATGGCTTTCTCGCGGCTGACGCCGGTGATCGCTTCCTGCCACGCCGGGGTGCCCGGCACGCTGGCGTCGTCGTAGTCCTTGGCCACGTTGTGGCCGCCCAGGCCACGGTCGATGGCCAGGTTGGCCGCCGACAGGTCGAACACGGTCGCCACCTTGGCCACGCTGCCGTCGGCCAGGGTCACGTTGTGGACCGGCACGCGGCGGTACTGCACCGCCTCGCCAGCGACGTGCTGGAAATGCTCCTGGACTTCGCCGGCGAAGTACGGGAACGCCACTTCGGCGACGTCGTCACCGATCAGGCTGAGTTTCAGGTCGATCGCGCGGCCTTCACCGCCCTCTTTGGCGAGGATGTTCCACTTGCCCTTCTCGCCCCAGCGATAGCCGATGGAGCCTTGCGGCGAGACCAGTTCACCGCTCTCGTCGAGGGCGATGGTTTTCCATTCCGGGTTGTTGTCCTGGCCGAGGTTGCCGGTGAGGTCCGAGGCGCGCAGGAAGCGGTCCGGCTGGAAGCCTGCGCCGGGAGCGAAACCGGTCATCGGCTTGAGCATCACCAGCACCGGCAAGTCGGTGAAGCGCTTGGCGTAGTCGGTGAAGTAGGCGCTCGGCTTGTCCAGGTGAAATTCTTTGAAGATCACATGGTTGAAAGCCTGGGCCAACGCGGCGTCGGTGCCCTGCTTGGGGTTGAGCCACAGGTCAGTGAGCTTGGCCACTTCCGAATAGTCGGGGGTGATCGCCACGGTCTTGGTGCCCTTGTAGCGCACCTCGGTGAAGAAGTGCGCGTCCGGGGTACGGGTCTGCGGGACGTTGGAACCCCAGGCGATGATGTAGTTGGAGTTGTACCAGTCGGCCGATTCCGGCACGTCGGTCTGCTCGCCCCACACCATCGGCGAGGCCGGTGGCAGGTCGCAGTACCAGTCGTAGAAGCTCAGGCACACGCCGCCGATCAGCGACAGGTAACGCGAACCCGCCGCGTAGCTGACCATCGACATGGCCGGGATCGGCGAGAAGCCGACGATGCGGTCCGGGCCGTATTGTTTGATGGTGTAGACGTTGGAGGCGGCGATGATTTCATTCACCTCCTCCCAGTTCGAGCGAATGAAACCGCCCATGCCGCGCTTGCTTTTATAGGAGTCGGCCTTGGCCTTGTCCTCGACAATGCTCGCCCAGGCTTCCACCGGCGCCAGGGTCTGGCGCGCTTCACGCCACAGCTTGAGCAGCGGCTTGCGGATCTTCGGGTACTTGAGCCGGTTGGCGCTGTAGATGTACCAGCTGTAGCTCGCACCGCGCGGGCAGCCACGGGGTTCGTGGTTGGGCAGGTCGTTGCGGGTGCGCGGGTAGTCGGTCTGCTGGGTTTCCCAGGTGATCAGGCCGTTCTTCACGTAGATCTTCCACGAGCAGGAGCCGGTGCAGTTCACGCCGTGGGTGGAACGCACGATCTTGTCGTACTGCCAGCGCGAACGGTAGACGTTTTCCCAGTCGCGGGACTCTTTACGGGTCTCGCCGTGGCCGTCGGAAAATTCGTTTTGTTTGCGGTTGAAGAACCGCAGTTGATCCAACAAATGACTCATGGTGCTTTCCTCATCAGGCGTGCTGCGGGGTGCGTTGCCCCGCGAATTCAGGTCGGACTAGCAGGGGGTGGCGCAACCTTTGCGGGCATACCACCACCAGGTCACGACAATGCAGCTCAGGTAGAAACCGACAAACATGTAGAAGGCCATCGCCGGGCTACCGGTGGCGGCCATGGAGGTGCCGAAGGACTTGGGAATGAAGAACGCACCGAAGGCGCCCATGGCCGAACTGAACCCCAGTACGGCGGCGGATTCCTTGCCGGCATTCTTGATGGCCTGCTCGCGCTCGGCGGCGGATTTACCGGCGCTGGCTTTCTCGTGCTGGGTGCGGAAGATCACCGGGATCATGCGGAAGGTGGAGCCGTTGCCCACGCCTGTGGTGATGAACAGCAACATGAACAGGCCGAGGAAGCCGTAGAAGTTGCCGCCCTGGCCGTTCTGCGGCAGGAAGTGCAGCACGCCGAATACCATCACGATCATCAGCACGAAGTTCCACAGGGTCACTCGCGCGCCGCCCAGTTTGTCCGCCAGCCAGCCGCCCAGTGGGCGCACCAGGGCGCCGACCAGCGGGCCGAGGAAGGCGAACTTCAACGCCACCACGTCCGGAAACGAGGTTTTGATCAGCAGCGGGAACGCCGCCGAAAAGCCGATGAACGAACCGAAGGTCGCCAGGTACAACCAGCACATCAGCCAGTTGTGCTTGCGTTTGAAGATCACCGCCTGCTCGCTGAACGAAGCGCGGGCGCTGGACAGGTCATTCATGCCGAACCAGGCCGCCACGGTGACGGTGAGGATGAACGGCACCCAGATGAACCCGGCGTTCTGCAGCCACAGCTGGCTACCGTCGGGCAGGGTTTGCGCTTGCCCGCCGACCATGCCGAACACCCCGAAGGTGATCACCAGCGGCACGCAGAACTGCATCACCGACACGCCCAGGTTACCGAGGCCGGCGTTCAGGCCCAGGGCCGTGCCTTGCTGCGCCTTGGGGTAGAAGAAGCTGATGTTGGACATGCTGGAGGCGAAGTTGCCGCCGCCAAAGCCGCACAACAAGGCGATCAGTACGAACACGCTGTAAGGGGTGTTGGGGTCTTGCACCGCGAAGCCCATCCACAGCGCCGGCAGCAACAGCGACGCGGTGCTCAGGGCAGTCCAGCGACGCCCGCCGAAGATCGGCACCATGAACGAATAGAACACCCGCAAGGTCGCGCCGGACAGGCCGGGCAACGCCGCCAGCCAGAACAGCTGGTCGGTGGTGAAGCTGAAGCCGATGGCGTTGAGGCGCACGATCACCGTGCTCCACACCATCCACACGGCGAAGGCCAGCAGCAGCGCGGGAATCGAGATCCACAGGTTGCGGGTAGCGGTCTTTTTGCCGCTGGCCCCCCAGAACGCGGGGTCCTCGGGGCGCCAGTCGTGAATCACCGGGCCCGAATCGGGCTTTTGCGCGATGGACATGTTCATTCTCCTTGGAGACGTTGGGCGGTGTTGCCCAGCAGCGGTTGTTTGCGGATTTCGCTGAGGTACATCCAGGTCAGGGACACCCAGACCACGCCGTACATCAACATGAAGCAGGACGAGCGCACGCCGGTGAGGTCCACCAGGGCGCCAAACAGAATCGGCAGCACAAAGCCCCCCAGGCCACCGGCCAGGCCGACGATGCCGGACACCGCGCCCATGTTCTGCGGGTAGTCATTGGCGATGTACTTGAACACCGAGGCTTTGCCGAACGCGAAGGCGATGCCCATCACGAACAGCAGCACGGTGAACAGGGTGGGGTTGAGGCCGATATGCAAATCCAGGGGACCGTTGACGGTCTGCACCTGCAATTGGGTCTGCGGGTAGCTGAGCAGGAACAGGCAGACCCAGCTCACCCACAACACCCACCAGGTCACGCTCTGGGCGCCCCAGCGGTCGGACATCCAACCGCCGACCGCGCGCAGCACACCGCCGGGCAGGGAGAAACAGGCGGCCAGCAGCGCCGCGCTTTGCAGGCTGAAACCGTATTCCTGCACGTAGTACTTGGTCATCCACAATGCCAGGCCGACGTAGCCGCCGAAGACAATCGAGTAGTACTGGCAGTAGCGCCACACGGCCGGGTCTTTCAGGCACCGCAGTTGCTCGCGCAAGGTGGCGCCGCCGGCACTGCGGTGGGCCTTGTTCTCGCTGGTGAGGAACCAGAACAACAGCGCGGTGATGAACAGGATCGCGCCGAACACCTTGGGCACCAGGTGCCAGGTGCCAAGGGCGATCAGCGCCGGGGCGAGGAACTTGGTGACCGCGGCCCCGGCGTTACCGGCGCCGAACACGCCCATGGCGAAGCCCTGGTTGTCCTTGTCGAACCACTTGGCGACGTAGGCGATGCCCACCGAGAACGAACCGCCGGCCAGGCCGACAAACAGGCCCAGCACCAGGAACTGCCAATAAGCGGTGGCGTAGGTGATCAGGTACAGCGGCAGCACGCAGGCCAGCATCAACAGGAAGAACACGATGCGCCCGCCGAAGCGGTCAGTCAGCAAGCCCAGGGGCAGGCGCACCAGGGAACCGGTCAAGACCGGCGTGGCGGCCAGCAGGCCAAACTGGGTTTCGTTGAGTTGCAGCAGCTCTTTGATGGGCACGCCCAACACGGCGAACATCATCCACACCATAAAGCAGACGGTGAAGGCCAGCGTGCTCATGCCCAGCACCAAGCCTTGTCTTATACGGGGTTGAGTCACGGTATGCGCTCCGAAAGGTGATTTCATGAGCGCAGGTTAGGGGCGACACCCCCTTGGAACTTGACGCAGATCAACGTCGGCCAGGTGGGTATAAGGCTATGCTGATCCCATATACCTCTAAGGAGGTAGTTCCTATAACAAGAGAAAGTCTTTATTTATCAATGGATTGATCTCTTGTGCCGGCGTTTTCCCGTGGGAGGGTTTGCCGGCAACTCTTTAGAGGTAGTGCGCCAGGGATCGCCGTTTTCCAGCTCGTTTTTCCTTTTCAGGTGCCGCCATGCAGGCTTTCTCCCCCCTCCGACTACGCCGTGATGTTTAGCTGGCTACGCAGCTCCCTGCCCGCACGCGCCGGCTTGGCTGTGATCCTGATCGCTATCCTGGCCCTTGCCAGTTCCTTGAGTGCGGGGCTGATCGCCTGGTTCAGCCAGGGCGACGCCGCCGCAATCAACACCGCCGGCTCCGTGCGTATGGAGACCTACCACCTCAGCTGGCGGCTCGCCGCCGCCGCGCCGGCCGAAGAGATCGACAGCATCACCCAGAGCCTGCAAGGGCGCCTCGACAGCGACTCGCTCAAGGCGGTGCTGGAAGACGGCCCGAACAGCGCCCTGCTGCAGAGCTACCAACAGATCCAGCAACGCTGGAACGACGAGCTGCACCCGGCCCTGACGCGCGGTGATACGGCGCAGTTCCAGGCCAGCGCGCCGACATTCGTCGAGCAAATGAATCAATTCGTCAGCCTGTTGCAGCAACAGAGCGAACGCAAACAAAGCTGGCAGCAAGGCATCCAGGGCCTGGCGCTGTTCAGCACGTTGATCATCCTGTTGATCGGCCTGTATGAGTTGCAGTACGGCGTGGTCAACCCTTTGCAGGAACTGGTACAGGCCACCCGGCGCTTTCGCGACGGCGATTTCAAGACCCGGGTCAACCACCGTTCCGAAGATGAGCTGGGGCAACTGGCCCTGAGCTTCAACACCATGGCCGAGACCATCGAGGCGTCCCACCGCACCCTGGAAAGCCAGGTGCGCCTCAAGACCCTCAACCTGCAACAAGCCAACGCCGCCCTCGAACTGCTGTACCAGAGCAGCAGCAGCCTGGCCACGCGCCTGGCCAATGCCGAGGGCCTGGACGAATTGATCCGGCGCTTCCAGAAACGCCTGCCGGGGTTGCGCCTGTCGTTGTGCCTGCAAGGCCACTTCCTCGCACCGGCCCAGCAGATGCTCGCCTTGCACGGCGGCGACAGCCGTAACATCTGCGCCATCGGCGATTGCGCGAGCTGCCATAAACACAAAGTGGCGCCGCCGCAGATATTCAGCATCAGCAACCAGGGCTCGGAACTGGGCGAACTCAAGGCCCACTTCGACGATGGCCACCCTCCGCAAGACTGGGAAAAGCAATTGATCCAGGCCCTGGCCAACCTGATCGGCACTTCGCTGTCGCTCAAACGCCAGCGCGAACAGGACCATCGTTTGCTGCTGCTCGACGAGCGCACCATCATCGCCCGGGAACTGCACGACTCCCTGGCGCAGGCGCTGTCGTACATGAAGCTGCAAGTCAGCCGCATGCAAACCCTGATCCGCCGGGGCGAACCCGTGGAAACCCTGGCCACCGTCACCGCCGAACTGCGCGACGGCCTGAACAACGCCTACCGCCAACTGCGCGAGCTGCTGACCACCTTCCGCCTGCAAATCCACGATGCCGGGTTGGTACAAGAGCTATCGGAAACCGCCGAAGAGTTCTCCCGGCGCGGCGAATTCCAGGTCCACCTGCACGTCGACGCCCTCGCCTTCCAATTGTCGGCCAGCGAACAGATCCACTTGCTGCAGATCACCCGCGAGGCCTTGTCCAACTGCCTGCGCCACGCCCATGCGCAAAACGCCTGGCTGCAACTGCGCCAGGAGGGCGAGACCGTGAGCCTGAGCATTGAGGACGACGGCCGTGGCTTTTGCGGCGCCGTCGACCAACGCGAACACCACGGCCTGACCATCATGGACGAACGCGCGCGCAGCCTGCACGGCCAACTCGACATCAGCCCCCGCGAGCCCCAGGGCACGCGGGTGCATTTACGTTTTCAACCGGAATTTCTCGGGCAACCTCTACAAGGTAACCTCCCATGAGCACACTCCCCCGCCACCGCATTTTGCTGGTCGACGATCACCCGATGATGCGCCATGGCATGCGTCAGATACTCGAACTCGAAGACGATCTGCAGGTGGTCGGCGAAGCCGGCAATGGCCAGGAAGCCCTGGACCAGATCGAAACCCTGCAACCGGACCTGGTGCTGCTGGACAACAACATGCCGCAGATGAACGGCCTGGAAACCCTGCGCCGCCTGCGCGCCATGAACTATGCGGGCAAGGTGCTGCTGTTTACCGTGTCCGATGCCGAGGATGACATTCGCGATGCATTGCGCCTGGATGCCAACGGGTATCTGCTTAAAGACATGGAGCCGGAGTTGGTGGTGGAGTTCATCCGTGATGCGTTGCATGGAGCGCTGGTGATCAGCCCCGGGTTGACGCGGGTGCTGGCCCAGGCACTGCGCTCGCCGCAACCCCATGCGGCAGTGGACTTGACGGAGCGGGAACGGCAGGTGCTGCGCACGATTGCCAGTGGCTACAGCAATAAGGTGATCGGGCATAAGTTGGGGATTACCGAAGGGACGGTGAAGGTGCATGTGAAGAATCTGCTGCATAAGTTGGGGTTGCGGTCACGGGTGGAGGCGGCGGTTTGGGCGATGGAGCACTTGCGGCAGGCGGGTTGACGGTTTTTCGGGGGATTGGGTACATATCTGTTTCTTCGGTAGCGGCGGCTGGTGGCTCCGCTCTTACAGTGGGTCATCTTGGAAAACTCCCAAAATAACCAAAGGGCTCTTGCCCCAACACTCGGCACCTCGCTAATGCTCGGGCAAGAGCAAGAGCGAGAGCAAGAGCAAGAACAGATCAAAAGCAGAGCAAGGTCTATCTGATCTATGGAGATCCAAATGTGGGAGGGGGCTTGCCCCCGATAGCAGTGTGTCAGCCACTACATGCATGACTGATCCACCGCCATCGGGGGCAAGCCCCCTCCCACATTTTTGACCGCGTTCGGCTTCCAGGATCAGGTTGGCTATAAGGCCGCGCCTAAGAGCAAGAGCAAATACAGAATGAGGTCAGATCCACCGCCATCGGGGGCAAGCACCCTCCCACATTAAGGCCGCCTCTTTAACCCAAGCTGACCGAACGTGGGAAGAGGTACCCCCTTCGAGGCATATCCCCAAACCCCGGGCCGCCCTACCCTGATGAACCGCGGAGGCCCTTATGCTCACCCATCCCAACATCGTTCTAACCCTGCGCAGGCATCACCTGTTCAGCCGGCTGCCTGAAAAAACCTTCCAGGATGTCTGCACCCTGGCCAGTCTCAAGCGTTTGCCCAATCACACCCCGCTCATGCACCAGGGCGATCCCGCCGATCGGTTCTTCCTGCTGGTCAGCGGCCAGATCAAGCTGCACCGGGTCACTGGCGAAGGTCAGGAGCATCTGGTGGAAGTCATCCGCCCCGGCCAGACGTTTGCCGAAGCGCTGCTGTTCACCCAGGCCAAGGCGTACCCGGTGAGTGGCACCGCGCTCAAGGACAGCGTGCTGGTGAGTATCGAAGGCCAACACTATCGCCGCGCCCTGGAAGACCAACCGGCCATTTGCCTGGCGATTCTGGCGAGCATGAGTATTCACCTGCATCAGCGCCTCCAGGACATCGACACCCTGACCCTGGCCAATGCCAGTCGCCGGGTGATCAATTTCCTGTTCCAGGAGCGCGACGACGTCAGCGGTGAGGTGGTGTTGCAGGTGCCCAAGCGCCTGGTGGCGTCGAAGCTGGGGATTCAGCCGGAGACGTTTTCGAGGATTCTGCATCGGCTGGTGGAAGGCGGGTTGATCGAGGTGCGCCAACGCACCATTCGAATCCTGAACGCAGAACAGTTGATGGGGTATCAAGCCGGTTGATACCCCCTCGCGGTCAATGCCCGCTGTGCATCATCGGCATCGGTTGCTGCAACAGCGCCAGGTCGATCTGCTCGAAACGCAACAGCCGGCCACCGGTGTCCGCCGCGACTTTCTGCGCTTTGGCCTCATCGGCAAACGAAGCCAGTACCACGCCCATGGCGCCCTTGAGCCCGGTGCCGATCACGTAGTACGCGGTGCGGGCGTCGATCAGGTGCTTGTCGTCCGGTGCATTCCATTGGCTGCGGCCCATGTCGTGTACGTACAGCTTCGCGTCGTCGTGCCGGTTTTCCGGTTGCAGCCACCAGCCGAGCATTTCGGCGGTAGAACAGAATTTCTTCACCCCGCCCCGCTCCACCACTTGGCCCTTGGGCCCGGGGAATTCGTTGATCACCATACCGCACACGTGGCACTCGTCGTTGGGATGAAACGCCACCGGCGCGTCACTGAAGCTCGACTCCGGCGCCTTGTCGCAGGCGCTCATCAACAAGCCGACCAGCAAGGCCGCCACTACCCGTGTCTTGAAACCCATTTCACTCACTCCAGCAGTCATAAAAAATCCTCACGCCGCGCGGCGGCGGAACAGCCCGTAGGCCAGCGCCAGCGGCACGGCCACCCACGCCAGCAGGCACGCCCACAGGGCCAGCGGCGGCACGTCCAGGTCCGAACCCAGGGCCATGACCCCGACGGAGTGGGTGCCCGTACCGAAACCCGAGAGGTTGATCAACCGATACACGTCGGTGGGGTTGAGCAGCAGCAACCAGGGCAGCCCCTGCGGGTTGAACTGGCCTTTGCTGAGCACCAGCAAGGCCAGCAGCGCCAGGTCGAAGACCAGCACGAAGAAGAACCACACGCCGAGCGCCAGCCCGGCGGCGGTGGATTTTTCCGCGCACAGGCTGCTCAGGCCATAAGCCAGCCCGAGAAAGCACCAGCCAAGCAGGGCCGAGGTCAGCATGAACCGGCCAAAGGCCCAGAGCAGCATGGCGAAGTCCACGTCGTCGACCAGCAACGCAATGGCGAGCATCGCGCAGCCGAAGCCGAGGACCGTGGCCAGCGCGAGGATCAGCCCATGGCCGACGAACTTGCCGAGCAGGATCTGCCCGCGCCCCAACGGATAGGTGAGCAACAGCAACAAGGTGCCGCTCTCGTCTTCGCCGACGATCGCGTCGTAGGCCAGCAACAGCGCGATCAGCGGCATCAGGAACGTCGCCAGGCTGGCCAGGCTGGCGATGGTCGCCGGGATCGAGGTGAAGCCCAGTTGCCCGGCGGCGGCGGCGCCCAGCCAGGCGATGCCGATGGCCAGCACCGCGAACAACAGGCTGATCGCCAACAGCCAACGGTTGCGCAGGCCGTCGCAGAACTCTTTGCGGGCCATGTTCCAGATCGGGTTCATAAGGCCGCCTCCTGTGCCGTGACCATCGCGCTGTCCATGTAATGCCGGTAGATGTCTTCAAGGGACGGCGGCAGGATTTCCACGTCGCTGGGGCTGTCCTCGGCCAGCAGTTGGCGCAGCAGTTGCACCTTGCTGCCGTTGTGCGCCGCCACTTGCAGCCCTTCGACGCCCCAGCGCCGGGTGACATGGCCGGCGGCGCTCCAGCGTTGTTGCAGCGATTCGACGCGCTGCAAGCCGCAGGTGCGGATCAGCGTCGGCAAGCCGGCCTCGGCGCGCAACTGCGCCAGGCTGCCCAAGGCCAGCAGGCGGCCCTGGGTCAGGATCGCCGCACGGTTGATGTGCGCCTCGACGCCCGGCAGCACGTGGGAACACAGGATGGTGCTGGTGCCGGCCGCACGCAGGCGGTCGAGCAGGCGATACAAGTCCTGGGTAGCGAACGGGTCGAGGCCCACGGTGGGTTCGTCGAGCAGCAACAGGCGCGGCTCGCCGAGCAAGGCCTGGGCCAACCCGAGGCGCTGGCGCATGCCCTTGGAATAGGTCTTGACCCGCCGCCCTGCCGCCGCAGTCAGGCCGACGTCGTCCAGCAGGCTGTCGACCTGATGCATCGGCGCGCCCTTGAGCCGGGCGAAGTGACGCAGGGTTTCGACGCCGCTCAACTGTGCATAGAACGTGACGTTTTCCGGCAGGTAACCGAGCCAGCGGCGCACGTGGGGATCACTCGGCGCACGGCCGAACACTCGCACCTCGCCGGCGCTGGCGCGCAGCAGACCGAGCACCAGCTTCATCGCCGTGGTCTTGCCCGCGCCGTTGTGCCCGAACAACCCCAGGACTTCGCCGGGGGCCAGGCTCAGGTCCAGGTCGTGCAGTACCGTGGCACGCCCATAGCGCTGGCTGACGCCTTCGATCTCGACGACATTCATCATGCAGGTTCCTTCTGAGTGGGGGCTTGCATCAGGGGGTGGCTGTCCATCACACCCGGCGACTTCATCACCGGAAACGCACGTTGCACCCAGCGCAGCAACTCGATGCCGGGGCTGTTCATCAACAGCCGCACCTGGGGGTACAACCACAGCAGGCGGTCGACGTTGTCGTTCGGCTCATACGCCACATCGCCGAGGCCATCGCCGTTGCGGTCCCAGCCGAGGTAGTCGCTCCAGTAGTTGCCCCGGCCGTCCGCCGACCATTCCTGCAAGCGACTGGCGACGTATTTGACCTGGCGCTGGTTGTCGATGAAGGCGTTGCCGGCGATGCGGTTGTCTTCGGAGCCGGCGGTCAGGTGGATGCCCACCGCGCTGCGCGCGAAGCGGTTGTTTTCGATGCGGTTGAACAGCGAGTTGTAGATGAACAGTGCCTTGCCTTCGCCGCCGGCGATCATGGTGTCGCCGGTGGAGCCGTCGCGCACATCGGTGACGACGTTGTCCTGCAAGGTCGAATAGGTGATGTAGTTCATCAGGATGCCGTAGTTCTGGTCCTGCTCGGAGCGATTGCCGATCACCGTCAGCTTGCGGCTTTGCATCAACGCATAGCCGGTGCGGGTGCGGCGGGTGGTGTTGCCCAGGACCTGGTTGTCGTTGGCAAACATGTAGTGGATGCCGTAGCGCAGGTCTTCCAGGGTGTTGCCTTGCAGCAGGTTGCCGTTGGAGGTGTCGATGTAGATGCCGTCGCGGGTGTCGCGCACGTGGTTATCGATGACGCGGGCACCGTGTACCGCGTACAGGTGAATGCCGTTGCCCCGGTCCTGCGAACGTACCGAGGTGTCACCCTGGATGCGGTTGCCGATCACGCTCACGTCCTGGGTGCCATCGACCCAGATGCCAAAGCCCTGGCCTTGCAGGCGGTTGCCCAGCACTTGCGCGCCGCGCGCCTGGGGCTGGATGAACACAGCGGCGTTCATGGCCGTGAGGTCGTCGCCCCAATCGAGGAATGTGCAGCCTTGGACGCTGACATCCGGCGCGCTGATCAGCAGGCCGTTGCCCTGCCCTTCGGCCTGGAAGATGGCGCCGGGGGCGCAGGTCAATTGCAGCGGTTGGTCGATGCGGAACGAGCCCCGGTACTCGCCAGCAGGCAAGCGCCAACGGTTGGGGCCGTCGGCTTGCAGGGGTAAGTCGGTGATGGGGCGAACGGCGGCGACCGCTCCCGCCGAAGCCACTATCAGCATCACCAGGATGACGAGTGATCGAGCCACGATGATGTCCTCTTAAAGGAAATGCGGCTAAAAGTGGGAGGGACGGTGCGACGATTCGACTTGCTCCCGATGAGGGTGTGTCAGTTGATGCATCTGTGACTGATTCACCGCCATCGGGAGCAAGTCGAATCGTCGCACCGTCCCTCCCACATTTGCCTTGTGTCGTTTCTCAAACAGCGTGTCAGGCGGGCTCGACCTTCATCCGCCCGACCATTTCCATGTGCAGGGCATGGCAGAACCAGCTGCAGTAGTACCAATGCAGCCCGGGCTTGTCGGCAATGAACGTGATCGACGAGGTCTGCTGCGGGCTGATCTCCATGCTCGCGCCGTGGTTGACCATGACAAAGCCGTGGGTCACGTCTTCGATCATGTCGATATTGGTGATGGTCACGGTGACTTCATTGCCCTGTTTGACGGTGAACTCCGAAAGCCCGTAGGCCGGGGCCATGGAGGTCATGTACACGCGCACCTTGTTGCCGTCGCGGATCACCTTGCTGTCGGTTTCCAGGTTGATCCCGTCCTTCTTGGCGATGGCCACCGTTTCGGCGAAGAATGGATCGTTGCGCTCCCAGATTTTCTTGGTCTTGATCTGGTCGCGGCGCGCCATCACACAGTCATGGGGTTCGGCGAAGGCCGGGCCGTCGTGGACCAGTTTCATTTCATCGCCGGAGATGTCGATCAACTGGTCGTTTTCCGGGTGCAGCGGGCCGGTGGGCAGGAAGCGGTCCTTGGAGAACTTGCTCAAGACCACAAGCCACTGGCCGTCGGCGTCGCGGGTTTCGGTCAGCGACGCATGGTTGTGACCGGGCTGGTACTGCACATCGAGCTTCTGCTTGATGTAGTTGACCTTCTCGCCGCCATAGGCACGGATGGCCTCGGCGATGTTCCACTTGACCACCTGGCTGTCGATGAACAGCGTGGTGTAGGCAAAGCCGCGTCCGTCGTAGGTGGTGTGCAGCGGGCCCAGGCCCAGCTCCGGTTCACCGACCACCACACCGCGCGGGTCGCTGATCTTGCCGCTGAACAGGTCGTCGAGTTTGTCGATGGCGATAATGGTGCAGGTCGGCGACAGCTTGCCGTTGGCGATGAAGTACTTGCCATCCGGCGAGGTGTTGCAGCCGTGGGGGTTTTTCGGCACCGGAATGTAGCGGGTGAACTCGCTGTCCTTGCCGTCCTCGGATTTGCGTCCGTCCACCACCGGCACCTTGACGCCGTCCACATTGATGAACTTGCCGGCCTTGATCGCCGCTTCGATGCGCGGGATGTTGAACACCACCACCCAATCGCGCTCATTGCGCATCATGCCGGCCAGGTCGGTGGCCTTTTCCGAGTTGTAGCAGGTGGCCGCTGCGTACTTGCCGGTGTAGTCCATGTCGGCGTTGTCGAGGTTGCCGTCGACGATCACCTGGAAGGCCATCTCCATTTTTTCCGCATCGATGGCGTTGAACATGGTGAAGCTGTTGCGATCCTGCAGGTCGAAGTTTCGGCCGTCATTGGGGTGCGGGATGATGAATTCGGCGTTGCAGAACACGTACTTGGTGTAGGGCACCTTTTGCAGGCGCAGGCCGTGGATGGCCTGGACATTCGGTACGGTGAGAATTTTGTCGCACTTCATGATGTCCAGGCGGATGCGCGCCACCCGGCTGTTGGCCTTGTCATTGATAAACAGGTACTTGCCGTCGTAGTGGCCGTCGGTGGTGGACAAGTGCGGGTGATGGCAATCGCCGTTGGAGTACTTGGCGCCCTCGCCGAGGATGCGCTTGCTCTCGTTGGTCAGGCCCCAACCGGTGGCCGAATCGACGTTGAACACCGGGATACGCATCAGCTCGCGCATCGACGGGACGCCCATCACCCGCACTTCGCCCTGGTGACCGCCACTCCAGAAGCCGTAGTAATCGTCGAGCTGGCCGGGTTCCACATGGATTTTCGATTTGGCGTCCTTGGCCGCCGCCGCGAAGGATTCACGGGTAAACACCGCGCCGCCGAGGGCCGACGCACCCGCCAGTACGGCGCCGGTCACCGCACCGGTGCCGAGGAAACTGCGCCGGGTCAGGCCGTCATGTTTATCGTCTGTATCGTTCATGGGTTGCTCCTTCAAGTGTTGGGATTTATCTGCACTACGGGAATCTGTTCGGGCGCCGCCTTGTTGCGCTTCTTGCGTTTGTTGATCAGCGGCGGGCATTTGTTTTCGTTGTGCCAGGTCATCTGGCAGTCGAGGCAGTAGTGGCATTCGTTGGCGTTGATATGGCCGTCCGGGTGGATCGCCTGGATCTCGCATTCCTTCGCGCACAGCTGGCACGGGTTGCCGCATTCCTGGCGCCGCTTGAGCCAATCGAACAGGCGGAATTTGCTGGGGATCGCCAGGGCGGCGCCGAGGGGACAGAGGTAGCGGCAGTAGACTTTGCGGGTGAACAGGTTGATCACCAGCAACGCCACGGCGTAGAGCACAAACCACCACTGGCGGTCGAACTTGAGCGTGATGGCGGTCTTGAACGGTTCCACTTCGGCAAAGCGTTCGGCGGTGGCCATGGATTCCAGGGAGAGGCCGAACAGCACCAGCAGGATCAGGTACTTGATCGCCCACAGCCGTTCATGCACCGCGAAGGGCAATTCGAACTGGCGGATCTTCAGGCGGCGCGCGGCCTCGTTGAGCAGTTCCTGCAAGGCCCCGAACGGGCACAGCCAGCCGCAGAACACCCCACGCCCCCAGAGCAGGATGCTGGCGGCGGTGAAGACCCAGAGCATGAAGATCAGCGGGTCGGTGAGGAACAGTTCCCAGCGGAAGTCCTGGACCAGCGCATGCACGAAGGTCAGCACATTGACCACCGACAACTGCCCCAGCGCATACCAGCCGATGAACCCCACGGTAAACACCAGGTAGCCGCGGCGCAGCCAGTGCAGCAGGCGCGGGCGCCGGGCCAGGCTGTCCTGCAGGAACAGGATTGCGGTAAGCAGCAGCAGCGCGACGCCGAGCACCATGACCTGCACCTGTTTCTGGTACCAGATGCTCAACCACAGTGGGCGGCTGGCCTCATCCAGCGCGGCTTGTTCGGCGGCGGTGGGCAGCGGCCGTTCCAGGTACTGTTCGGGCATCTGGTAAGGCAATTCGAAGCTGCTGAACGTGCCGCTGACCGGGCCGGTCTGGCGCCGCACCAGCAGTTCCAGGGTCCAGGGCGAGCCGGGGTCGAAGCCGGCCTGCGGGCGCACGATGAATACCGACATCTCGTCGAAGGCCGGGATGCCCTCGGCGTAGACATCGTCGACGCGCTGGTGGTCGAGGTCGCGGAAGCTGATCACGTTGCCGAACTGGCGCAACTGCACCCGGTCGAAAATCCCGCCGCGCACATAACCCGAACCCTTGAACGAAAACAGCCCACGGCCGAGCACGGCGATGGCCTGTTCGCCGGGTTTGAGCCCCTGCATCAGGTTGCGGTAGTGCTCTTCGCCCAGCAGGTTGCGGCCGATGCTCGGCGGGTTGATGTCGGCCACATAGAGGTCGATGAAGGTCTCATCCGCGGCCTCGGCGCCTTCGGCGGCGGTGTCCTTGAAGGCCGCGTCGACCTGCCCCCGGGTCAAATGCAGGCGGCGGATCGCGCCATTGCCGGTCAATTGTGCCCAGGTGGCGGGGTCAAACCGGTCGGTGCGGATCAACGCGACTTTCTGCGCGGTCGCGGCCTTGCCGTCGATCAGCTTGAGCCACACCGCCACGTCATGGGCCGCCCGCATCACCACTTCATTGACCACCATCGCGGTCACGGTCGCACCGGCAATCGCGTCCACCGTCACCGCCTTCGGATCGCTGGAACGCCCGACCACCACGCGCTGGCGCACATCGACGCCGGAATAGTGCGCGGTGAATTCGTGCAGTTTGATCTCGGGAATACCGATCAACAGGATCGGCTCGTGGTGTTCCAGCACGTAGGCATCGCGGATCACCCCGGCGGCGTCGAGGATCACCAGGGTGTTGATCGGCTTGCCCGAATACGCCGGGATCGCCACCACATCCAGGCTCTGAAACACGTAGCCAATGGGCTTGCCGGCAGTCGAAATGGTCCGCACCTTGAACGGCCCGTCGGGTGCGGAGACCGCATCCTGGGCGGGGAAAGCGCGTTCGATACGCTGCTGTTCGATGTCGCCGTAAGGCCGGGCCTGGGCGGTGAAGCTGGTGATGAGCAACACCACCAGCAGCGTCAGCCAGTGGCGTGTCAAGCGCGCGGAGCAAGTCATGGAGTCCCTTGAGGCGTCGGGCTGAAGATGGGACGGATGGTAGGGGTGGTGATGGCAGGTGGCCCTTGACCAGAATCAAGTCTGGCCGGTAGGTAGTGCGGCAGATACGCACAGCTGGCGTGTTGTCACACCCCTTACTTGAGCTTCAGGCGCCGCGCCAGCTTGTGCAGGTTGCTCGCGTCCACGCCGAGCAAACGCGCGGCACTCGCCCAATTGCCGGCGCAGTGTTCCAGGGCGTGGCGAATGTTCCAGCGCTGGCACTCGTCCACCGCCACCGCCAAGGGTTGGAAGGCCTCGATCGATGACGCGGGCATGGCTCGTTCCACCGCGACGGCGGCCGTGTCCAGGCCCAGAGCGTGCGGTTCCAGGCGGATCACCGAACTGCGCGGTTCGCCACGACTGAGCTGCTTCAACGCGGCGCGACTGATCACATGCTCCAGCTCACGCACATTGCCCGGCCAGGCGTACTCGAGCAGCGCCTGTTGCGCCGTCGGCGACAGTTGCAGGTCATGCAAGCCCAGGCGCTCGCGGTTGAGCTCAGCGAAATGCCGCGCCAGCAGCAACACATCCTCGCCACGCTCGCGCAACGCCGGGATCGGCAGCGGGTACACCGACAGCCGGTGATACAGGTCGGCGCGAAACAGGCCGTCACGCACGCGGTCGGGCAGGTGGCGATTGGTGGCGGCGATGATGCGGACATCCACATGCAATGGCCGATCGGCGCCCAGGCGTTGGATCTCGCCATTCTCCAGGGTACGCAGCAGCTTGGCCTGGATGCTCAAGGGCAATTCGCCGACCTCATCGAGGAACAAGGTGCCGCCGTTGGCCGCATCGAACCGCCCGGCGCGGTCGTGGGTGGCGCCGGAGAAGGCGCCCTTGACGTGACCGAACAGCTCGCTTTCGGCCAACGCCTCCGGCAGCGCCGCGCAGTTGACCTGCACCAGAGGCTTGTTGCCGCGTTGCGACAGGCGATGCAGGCGCCGCGCGAACAGCTCTTTGCCGACCCCGGTTTCGCCGAGCAACAACACCGGCAACTGCGTTTCGGCCAGCAACGCCAGCTCGTCGAGCAACTCCTGCAACACCGCGCTCTGGCCGAGGATGCCGTCGAGCGGCGCGGTCATTTCGACCCTCCTGGGGTTCAGAGCACCCTGGCAGCGTGTGGTCATGATTACCTTACTCCGGGATAAATCGTTACTTTTCAATGCGTTAAAATTGGCACGCAGCCTGCAATCACTGGTTCATACCCGTACTGCCGATGAGGAAAGCCCGATGACCGTGAGCGACTGGAACACCCAAACCCAGGACCACTTGATCGACCATCTGCTGGCGCGCTACCACGCACGTCATCGCGAGCAATTGCCGGAACTGGTCCGCATGGCGAGCCGCGTCGAACAGGTCCACGGTCAGCACCTGCAATGCCCCAACGGCCTGGCCGACCTGCTGCTCGACATGCAGCAGGAACTGGAGAGCCATATGCTCAAGGAGGAACAGGTATTGTTCCCGATGCTGCAAATGGGCATGGGGCCGCAGGCGTCGACGCCGATCCAGGTGATGCGCTACGAGCACGACCAACACGCCGAGGCCCTGGAGCAGCTGTTGAGCCTGACGAACCAGATCACCCCGCCGGCCGAGGCCTGTAATACCTGGCGCAGCCTGTACCGCGAGCTGAGCGCCTTTCATGCCGACCTGCGCGAACACATCCGCCTGGAGAACGACATATTGTTTGCCCGGGCCGCGCCCAGCCTCGCCGCGGCCCGCGCATAGCGCACTTTCGCAAGCGTTCACTGCGACGATCGTGCAGCGTTGCCTGTGCGCTGCCCTTGTCGTAGATCAAGTACGGCCGACGCCAACAGGATTAACCTTGGGTATCCCTTCCCGATATTCCCCGAGGTCAAGATGGTGCTCCATCGTGTTCATCACCAGATCCTGCGCAGCCACCACTTGTTCGAACCCCTGGACGAGGCGCAGTTGAACGAACTGATGAGTAGCAGCCAATTGCTCAGTGTCGACAAAGGCGAACCGCTGTTCCGCCAGGGCGAACCGGCCGATGCGTTCTACTTCGTGATCGCCGGCGCGGTGAAAATCTACCGCCTCACCCCGGACGGCCAGGAGAAGGTGTTCGAGGTGATCGGCGAACGGCAGACCTTCGCTGAAGCCATGATGCTGATGGATACGCCCAACTACGTAGCGTGCGCCGAAGCGGTGTGCCCCACGCAGTTGTACCGGCTGTCCAATCTCACCTACATGCGTTTGCTGCAGAGCAACAGCCGCCTGACCTTCGCCCTGCTCGGCAAGTTGTGCGTGCGCCTGCACCAGCGGGTCAACGAGATCGAAACCCTGTCGCTGAAAAACGCCACCCACCGCGTGGTGCGCTACCTGCTCACGCAACTGGTGCGCTTGCAAAGCACCACCGACTGCAGCTTCGAGCTGCCGATGGCCAAGCAACTGATTGCCGGGCACCTGTCGATCCAGCCGGAGACGTTTTCGCGGATTATCCGGCGCTTGATCGACGAGAAAATCATCACCCAGGACGGCCGGCAGATCGCAATTCTCGACCGCCCGCGCCTGGAGCAATTCGAGTGAAAACCTGCCTGGTCTGCCAGCACGGCAATGCCGTGGAGCGCGACCTGTGCGAGCGTTGCGCCACACCGCTGCCCGAGGCCCACGCCAGCACCCAGGCGCGCCGACTGAAGCGTTTCCAGTGGTTCTGCCTGGGCCTGACGCTGTTCTGCGTGGTGATGTTCTTCTGGTTGCCCAGGGACTTTTACTGAGTCTCGGTCAACTGCCGATACAGCTGCGGCAGGCGTTGCGGTAATTGTTCCGGGCGATGGATCAGGGTGAAACCATGGGCGCCGAACATGTACGGCAGATAGTCGCCGGCCTGTTTGTCGATGGTGATGCAGAACGGAATCAAGCCCTGGCGCCGCGCTTCGACCACCGCCTGGCGCGTGTCCTCCACGCCGTAACGTCCCTCATACAGGTCCAGGTCATTGGGCTTGCCGTCGGTGATCAACAACAGCAACTTGCGCCGCTGCGGGCAGGCGCCCAGCAACTGGGTAGCCTGACGGATAGCCGCGCCCATGCGCGTGTAGTAGCCCGGTTTGAGGCCCTGGATCGCGCCGCGCGTGCGGTCGTCATAGGCTTGCTGGAACGTTTTGAGCACCTGCAAGCGCACCTGGTGCCGCCGCAGTGAAGAAAACCCATACAACGCAAAGCGATCCCCTGCCCCGGCCAGGCTTTCGCCGAACAGCAGCAGGCTGTCGCGTATCACATCGATGACCTTTTGCTCATCGTTGACATGGGCATCGGTGGACATCGACAGATCGGCCAGCAACAGGCACGCCAGGTCGCGGTGGGTGTGGCGTTGTTCAAGGAACAGCCCGCGTTCGGCGCAGGCGCCCTGCTGGCGCTGCACATGAAAATCCAGCCAGGCCTGCAGGTCGACCTCTGACCCCTGGGGCTGCTGGCGCTGCCATTGGCGGTCGGTGCGCAGGCTCTGGAATTGCCGGCGCAAGCGCTGGGCCTGGGCCTGCAACCGCGCGGGCAAGGGTTGCGGTGCGTCGCAACGCGGCTGCATCAATTGCAGGTTGACGAAGCCTTCCTGCAAGCACTGCCGGCGGTAATCCCACTCGGGCAACTTGATGCCGTCGCCCAAGGGGATGTCGTCGACATCGGCGGGCGGCAGATCCAGGTGCAGCTTGAGCCCGCCGCTCTTGCGCACGCGCTGGCGCGACAGGCTCAACTGGTCGAGGTCTTCGGCGACGCGGGCGGCGTCCGGGTCCTGGCTGTCGTCGGACCAGCGATCGAGGTCGACGTGTTCGCTCCAACTGAACAGGTTTTCCAGGCGCACCACCAGCAGGCCGCCATCGCGGCTCGCGTCGTCAACGCGGGTGGCACGCTTGGGCCCGCCTTGCTGCTCGCCGGGCGGGGCTGAGAGGTCGTCGCCCTCCTCCTCCAGGTCGGTATTTTGCGCGGTGTCCAACTGCAGCGCCGGGTACAGCCATAACGGCAACGGCCAGGCGGCCCGTGAACTGCGCGGCAAGTGACGCACGCTGCCGGGTTCGCGCAGGGCCTTGCGCAAGGCCCGCTCCAGGGCGGCTTCGTCGGGTTTGAGGCTGGCGGGGTCGGGGCGCAGTTGCAGGTGCGCCTCCACCAGGCGTTGGTAGCGCGGCAGCATCGCCGGGTAGCGCTGCAACAGCAGCCAGGTCCAGCGTTGGTTGTCGCGGGCCCAGTGGCTCATCGGCCCGGCGTGGGCCGCGAGCAGCGCCAGCCAGCGGTACAACTCGTGATTCAGCGCCGCGTCGGGAAATACCGCCAGGCGTGCCGGCAAGCGCAAGCGGTTACCGTCGCAGGACGCCAGGGGGGCTTGCTTGCAGGTGCCGGCGATACGCATCAACAGGTTGCGGCGCAGCAACAGGTCGCGCTCGCAGGCCGCCTCCAGCGCCATCCCGCCAGCGCCGCCCAGGGCGCGGAACAACAGGGCCAGGCTGCGCTGATGGTCCGTCAGCGCGACCTGCGCCTCGGGGAAATCGACATTGGCACGGCGGGTGATGAAGCGGTGCCAGACGCTGCCAACCCACTCTTCCAATTCCAGGGTAAAGGCCATGAGCCGTGCTCCAAACGTAAAACGGCCCGCTGTACCAGCCGGGCCGCCGTCTTAGGGATTGACGATCAATACACAATCGGCGCCGGCGCACCGGCGACGGCTTGGCGTTGGCGGAAGCTGTATAGGTAGCAGAGCAGCCCCAGCAGGAACACCACGCCACTGGCCAACCGGGCCCAGAACAAGACGGTCAAATGCTCGACCGTGGCCATGAACGGCAAGGCCACACCGTCCGCCGGCCAGCGCTGCAACCACACCTGCACCACACCGGCGGCGGTGAGGAGCAAGGTGATCATCACCATCGACAGCACCATCAGCCAGAAGCCCCAGATTTCAATGGTCTGCGAACGCGCATCGGGCGCTTCGCCGAGGCCGCGCAAGCGTGGCATGGCGTAGCTGATCAGGGTCATCACGATCATCGCGTAGGCCCCGAAGAACGCCAGGTGACCGTGGGCCGCCGTGAGCTGGGTACCGTGGGTGTAGAAGTTGACCGGTGCCAGCGTATGCAGGAAGCCCCAGACCCCGGCGCCGAAGAACGCCGTCACCGTGGTGCCCTTGGCCCACAAGGTCGCCGCGCGGTTCGGGTGCTGGCGCCGCCGACGTTTGACCATGGTGAAGGCGAACATCACCATCGCCAGGAACGGCAGCGGCTCCAGGGCCGAGAAGATCGAGCCGACCCACAGCCACACCTCGGGTGCGCCGATCCAGAAGAAGTGGTGCCCGGTGCCGATGATCCCGGTGATCAAAGCCATGGCGATGATCACGTACAGCCATTTCTCCACCACTTCACGGTCGACGCCGGTGACCTTGATCAGCACGAACGCCAGCATCGAGCCCATGATCAGTTCCCACACGCCTTCTACCCAAAGATGCACCACCCACCACCAGTAGAACTTGTCACGTGCGAGGTTGCCGGGGTTGTAGAAGGAGAACAGGAAGAACACCGCGAGGCCGATCAGGCCGGTCATCATCACCATGCTGACCGTGGTTTTGCGGCCCTTGAGCAGGGTCATGCCGATGTTGTAGAGAAAGCCCAGGCACACCACCACGATGCCCATTTTGGTAATGGTCGGTTGCTCGAGGAACTCGCGGCCCATGGTCGGCAGCAGTTCGTTATGGGTCAGCTTGGCCAGTGCCGCATAGGGCACCAACAGGTAACCGAGGATGGTCAACACCCCGGCTGCGGCAAACACCCAGAACAGCAAGATCGCCAGTTTGGGGCTGTGCAGCTCGCGGTCGGCCTCCTCGGGTATCAGGTAATAGGCGGCGCCCATAAAGCCGAACAACAGCCAGACGATCAGCAGGTTGGTATGGACCATCCGCGCCACGTTGAAGGGGATCAACGGGAACAGAAAGTCGCCCACCACGTATTGCAGGCCCATGATCAGGCCAAACAGCACCTGGCCGACGAACAGGATCAAGGCAAACACAAAGTAGGGTTTGGCCACGGCCTGGGATTGGAATTTCAGATAGGGATTGGCGCTGCGCATGGCTCAGCCCTCCTTGTTGGGTGGCCAGTTATTGGTATCGATCTTCGAGCTCCATTTGAGGAACTCGGCCATATCGTC
Organism: Pseudomonas sp. GW704-F2; assembly: GCF_059423025.1. Lineage (NCBI taxonomy): Bacteria > Pseudomonadati > Pseudomonadota > Gammaproteobacteria > Pseudomonadales > Pseudomonadaceae > Pseudomonas > Pseudomonas sp. GW704-F2. Next base: position 34,479 of record NZ_JBWKXO010000037.1, read on the forward strand.
CACCTCCTGGTCGCTGAGGTTGAATTGCGGCATGGCGCGACGCCCCGGCACCCCAAGGGGCTGCATTTTCATCCAGGCGTGCAGGAACGGCTTGAACCCTTCGTCACCCCCACGACGCTTGAACACATTGCCCAGCTCCGGCGCAAAGTACGCGCCTTCGCCCAACAGGGTGTGGCAACCGACGCAGTTATTACGCTCCCAGACGCTCTTGCCGCGGATCACCGATTCAGTGAGCTGGTCGACATTGCTACGGGCGGGAAAGGTTTGTTCGGTGTGGTAGGTCAAGGCCAGGAAAATCAGGAAGAAGAACACGCTTCCTCCGAAATAGATGTTCCTGGCCATGCCCTTGGTGAAGGTCTCTGACATGGTCGCTTCCTCATGGCTTGGCGGGGGTCATGATAGGAAGGTGGGGGGTGAAAACCGCTTGATGGCGATCAAGAATTGTTGATCGGGGTGGTCAGGTATTCTTGGGGGGATTGAGTAGCAGTCGGTTTGGCTCCGTGTGATTCAGGGTGTGGCGAAGAAGCTAAGCGTGCTCTTTAGCGTTGCCCAGTGAGCCGCTTCGGCGGGCCCGAGGGGTTGGGTCTTGACGTAACTCAACGCGATCAGGCGGCGTGTGCCCGGTAGTTGCAGCGCCAACTGGTACTGGTAAAAGCTGTCGCTGCCTTTGTTGAAACTGTTCTGCACTTCATAGGCATCGACATCCAGTGCGGCCCCCACCTTTATGGCTTGCACTGGCGAGTAACGAAGGTACTTCTCCTGTTGTTCGAGCGTCTTGAGCTGCGCTTCGAAGTTACTTTGCAACGTTTCGCCGTCCGCCAGCGGGCTACGGCTGACGACCAGCGTGGTGCCCAGGTGGGCGAACTTGAGGATATTGATCGAGGCATCCTGTAAGGCTGCATCGGGCAAGGTGAATTGGGCTTCATTGATCAAGTAGTTCATGGTGCAAGTATCTCGTTATTGGCCGGCGCCCGGCTTGTCCGCAAATGTTGATTCGACGGCGTTATGGATAGTGGCTCGCACACCCTGCTGACCGGGTGATGTGCCCTCGTCACTGCCCTGGTTGATATCCAGTTTGCCTTGTGTCTGGATCTTGCTGCTGCCGGAGGAAAACAGATTGAACGAGCCACAGGTCAGGTTGATGGCTCCGTCTGCCGTGAGCTCAATCACACTGTCGCCGCACACCAGGCGAATACTGTCTCCAGCTTCGATGGTATAGCGCGTGGCGGCGCTGTCAGACTTGGCGCCGCCCACCAGCACGGTGTCGTTGTTGCGCACTACGCGCAGGCGATTAGCGCCAATCGTCACCGTCTCGTTGTGCCCGATGCGCTTGTTGCGGTCATGCCCCACCGAATGGCTTTCGTCCACTTCGACGACGACGTCCTGATTCCTCTCGGCATGGATATACACCTGCTCCGACCCCTTCTTGTCCTCCATGCGGATTTCATTGAAGTTGGCCGGCGTGCCGCCCTTGCTCGAGCGACTTTTCATGCCGCTCTGGGTCGCGTTCTCCGGCAAATCGTAGGGCACCGTCTGCTCCGCGTTGTACACCCGCCCAGTAATAATCGGCCGGTCCGGGTCGCCTTCCAGAAAGCTCACAATCACCTCCTGGCCGATTCGTGGGATCTGCATCGAGCCCCAGTTCTTGCCGGCCCAGGATTGCGATACGCGTATCCAGCACGAGCTGTTTTCGTTGGACTGGTCGTGGCGGTCCCAGTAGAAATGCACCTTCACGCGGCCGTACTGGTCGGTCCAGATTTCCTCGCCTTTGGGGCCGACCACCAGCGCGGTCTGCGGGCCTTTGACGATGGGGCGATAGGTGTTGGCCAGCGGGCGGAAGCTTTGTTGGGCGTCGATGCAGGTCAGGCTGCTGTCGAACTGCGCCGAGCTGGAGCCGCCGCCGCTTTCCAGGCTTTCCTGAACGATGTAATAGCGGCAGCCGACGATCAGGTATTCGCGGTTCTGGTCCTGGCGGCTGAAGCCGGTGAGGCTGAACAGGTGGCCGGAACCGAGGCCGCGGGCGTTGCCGTTGAATTCGATTTGTTCATGCAGGGTTTGCAGGGCTTCGATGCGGGTGCGCGCGTAGTGTTCGCCGTCCGCGCTTTGCACGTAGGTGCCGGGGTAGTCGTACAGCGGGTAGTCGCCGGCGGCGTGCGGGCGCGGCATCGCCGAGCGCACGTCGATGCTCGCGCTGGGGCGCTGGAAGTCGTAGTCGTTGAGCTCCAGCGAGCCCGGCTGCACTTGCTGGGCCAGGTGCCAGTTGTACAGGTGGTCGCGTTCGCGTTGCTGCTCGTCCTTGGGGTAGTACGGAATCGACACGTAGCCCGGCACCGTGGCGTGGGCGCCGTAGGCATCGGCCAGCACCAGCACGTGGCGGTCCTGTTCATGGCGAAAGAAATAGTAGATGCCTTCCTGTTCCATCAAGCGGCTGACGAAATCGAAGCTGGTCTCGCGGTACTGCACGCAGTATTCCCACTCGCGGTACGGCCGGCTCAGGGCGTCTTCGAAGTCGGAAAAGCCGAGGTCGCGGAACACCTGCTTGATGATCTGCGGGATGCTCAGGTTCTGGAAAATCCGGCAGTCCGACGTGCGGCTCAGCAGCCACAGCCACGGGCGCAGCGTCACCTGGTAGCTGGCGAACTGGCCCTGGTCGATGCTCTGGCTGCACTGCGCGACGATGCCGTGAAAGTGCCGCTCGCCGCCGTCCGCCAGTTGCACGCCGACGCTCATCGGCTTGCCCAGCAACTGGTTGAGGTCGATGTTGGCGTCCAGGGAGGTCAGTTGCAGCTCATAGGCGAACAGCCGACCCAACTCTTCGCCGCCACCCATTTGATTGAGCAACAGCACGTCCGGCCCGAGGGGGCTGGTGATTTTGGCCAGGCGTGAGGTTTGGTTGAATAGCATCGGTTAACCCGTAAATTGCGTAATAGCTGAAGAAACCGGCTGCAAATGTGGGAGGGGGCTTGCCCCCGATAGCAGTGTGTCAGTTGATGCATCTGGTGACTGATTCACCGCCATCGGGGGCAAGCCCCCTCCCACATTTAAACCGCATTCCAACAGTCGTTATTCGGTGTCGCTGAAGTCGTAGTGCAGTTCGTTTTCCCGGCTACTGATCCGCACACCCGCCAGCGCCTTGCCTTCGAGCATGCGCGAGAGGAATTCATGCCCTTCAGGACCGTCTTATTTGTGCCTTTTTGCACTCGCTTAAGTGGCCGAAAAATAAACAGACTAAATAACAAATAGACCTATCCCGTCTTACGCGCCTGAGCGATAAGCGCTGAGTGATAGTCTTAGTCATTAGGCATAAGAACCTCACTAATATCAGCGCCTCTTAATTTTAATGATTTTATTGCGCTCTTTATTTCAAGTGCGGTTTCGATGCCGAGAATAATGGCCGGGCTTTTTTCTTTCCCGCTACCGAAGCCAATACTTGTGAAAAACATTCCATATTCTAGACGCTTCCCAGTTTCTTGATAGAAACTCGGGATGGGAACCACACAGTCAAAATATTGACCACACGTACTACAGAGATCTTCCAACTGTTGAGCACTGTATTTAATGATTTTTTGAGGCTGCATCATGAATAGCTGATTTTTTTCATTGACTAATGAAAATCCAACACTCAATTTTAAATTTTCGATGTATTCCTTGAAACGTAGCGACGCGATGAAGCGCCCATCATAAGTTGCACCAATATCAGCTTTGTTTGGTGTTTTAAGTTCTCTAGGCAGATAATTTTTATCAATGCAGCAACCACAGGTTTTGCAAAAAATACTATCAGGTGCTCCATCAAAAAAGTACGCGTGATTATCTATAGCGCTTAAGTCGTAGGCAATGGTTAAGAACTGAGTCACTACTTTAGCCCCTGGTGTTGTATGAAGAAGTCAAAAACAGCATCTTTGTATTGTGCACCCTTACCTTTGTAGAAGTCAGCAAGCGCTCTGAGCCTTTCAGTCCTGGTGAAATTCAACCGTATTTTTTTTCCGCTGTTACCTCGTTGAGGCCGCATATGCACGGTGCTGCCATTGATGTTTTTTGTTTTTCCGACTAAGAAGTCATTCATATCACGGTGAAGCTGTTTGTGATCAGTGTCGGTAAGTTTCGTCAGATTTTGGTTATGTTTTCCCCCCATGAATTTTGGATCGGAGTGATGCCCATGGTGACCACATGCCCAGCCAAAAGGATCGATCCATGTGACCGGGTTAGGGGCATACTGATAAAGGTTGAACCCACCCATCAGGTCAATAGGGTCGGTTGTTGTAAAGCGGCCTATATCGGGATCATAAAACCTAAACGTATTAAAATGCAGCCCCGTCTCCCGATCCAGATACTGCCCCTGAAACCGCAAATTCTGCTCTTCAATGAAGTAAGGTTCCCGCACCTCCTCCCGCGTATTGCCCCACACCCGATAAGTCGCTCGCCAGATGTCGTGGCCGTCGGCCTCGGTGAGTTGCTCCGGCAAGCCGTTCAGGTCGTTGTGGTAATACCGCACGCGTTGGTGTTCACCTTCACCGTCGACCCTGGCGAGTGGCTCGTAGCTGTCGCCATCGTAGAGATAAAGGCTGGTCTGACTGTGTTTATGCTCCTGCAACAACCGCAGGCCATCCCAGGTGAACCGGGTTTCGCCCAGCGGATAGCCATCGCTGCCGTGTTCAGTTTTTTCAATGCGCCGACCCAACGGGTCATAGACCATCCTAACCACGCTGCCGTTTTCATTACGCACTTCAACCAACCGGCTTTCGGCGTCGTAGGCAAAGCGCTGCAAACCTCGTGCAGCGCTGCGCTTTTCAACCATTCGCCCAAAAGCGTCGTAGGTATAGCGCTTGTCTTGATACGTCAGCAGCCGGTTATGCCGTACCAGGCCGCCTTGTTGTGGCCCGTCGAGCAGGTTGGCCGCCGCATCGTAGGCATAGGTTTCGATCCGGCCTATCTGTTGGCTGACGAGGATACGTCCGCTACTGTCGTAGGCCAGGTGCTCTTGGCGATCGGTACGGCGGCGTCCGATCAGGTTGTCGCTGGGGTCGTAGCTGTAGTGGGTTTCGACCAATGGCGGCAACTGCCACGGCTGGTCGATGCTGCGCCGCTGGCGTGAGCGGACCCGGCCACTGCGGTCATAGTCGGTATTTGTTCTGAGTTGACCCTGGGTGCGTTGCAGTTCGCGGTGCAGGCGGTCGCGTTCAAAGTCGCTGATGACGTGGCCGTCGAGATTCAGCTGATGCAGGTGGCCGCTGCCGTAGTACAGGCGATTGAGCCAGCGTCCGTCAGGCAAGTGGGTTTGAGTCAGGTTGCCCAATTCGTCGTAATGGTGTTGCAGACACCCCGCCGAGCTGTGTTCTTCAAACAGTTGCCCCAGCGCGTCATAGCTAAAGCCAAGTGCTTGCTCGCGACCGTCGAGAGCGGTGAAGGTGACCGCGACCAGTTGGTCGTTCAGGTCGTGCTTATAAACGGTGGTGCCGTCGGCGGTGACTTTGCTGACCAGGCGCCCGAGCGGGTCGCGTTGGAACTGGTGTGTCAGGGCGTCTACCGGCTCGCCTTCGGTGCCCGGCAGGTAACCGACGGCGACGACGTTATCCAGCGGGTCATAGGCATAGCAGCGCCGACTGTGGTCGAGGTCTTGTTGCTGCACCAGGCGATCGGCCGCGTCCCACTCAAAGCGATAGCTTTCGCCGTTTTCATTGGTCAGTTTCAGCAGTCGCCCGTAGGCGTCGTGGTCGAAGGTGACGCAGCGGTTGTGCGCGTCCCAGCGTTGTTTGACCTGGCCGCGCCGGTCGTAGGCATAGCGGGACGTGTTGCCGGCGGGGTCGACATAGCCCGTCAGATAACCACTGGCGTTGCGCTGGAAATGCTCAAGGCGCCCGTCCGAAAGTCGGCATTCCAGCAACAACCCTTGCCGGCTGTACTGATAGCGCACCGACTCACCTTCAGCATTGGTGTGCACCACCACATTGCCGAACGCATCGTACTGGTAGCCGGTGGCGTAGCCCGAGCAATCCACCTCCTCGATCAGTTGGCTCCACTCGTCCCAGTGCAGCTTCCGGGTTTTGTCGGTGGCATCGATGATCTGCACCGGCTGGCCGAAATCGTCGTAGACATAACGGGTGCGGTTGCCCAGCGGATCGATCTCTTCGATGCAGTTGCCATGCCGGTCGTAGCGGTAATGCCAACGGTTACCCGCCGGGTCGGTTTCCACTTCGGGCAATGCCCAATGCGCCAGCCACTGGGTGTTGCTGATCCTGGCCAGTGGATCGGTCACTGCGCTCAGGTTGCCGGATTCGTCGTAACTGAAGCGCCACTGGCCGTTTTGCGGATCAATCGCGCCGAGCAATTGGCGATCTTCGCTCCATTCGAACTGCCACGTATGGCCCAGGTTATCGACGTAGCGGGTGATCTGGTACTGCGGGTTCCAATAGCGTGTGCTGACCCGTTTCAGGCCATCGGTAACGCGCGTGATACCGGCATCCAGGTCGTAATCGAAGGTGAATTCATCGCCGGCGTCGGTCCAATGCCGGCTGACCCGCCATTCTTCACCCTGCGGGCCAGACACTGCGCGCCATTGGTAGAAGCAGCGCAAGCCACTCGGCAGTTGGTGTTCGACCATGCGCCGCGCGCTGTCGTAAGCAAAACGTCGTTGGCTCGTGCCTTGTGCGTCGAGGACTTCGGCCAGGTCGCCGTGGGTGTCGTAGCGATAGCTGACCAGCACGTCGCTGCGCCCAGCAAAATGTTGCCGATGCAGGTAACGGCGCTCGATATGGCTCACGCGCCGCGGATGCTCGACGGTGTAGCTCACGTCGACATGCATCAGCGCATGGCTGTCGCGCAGGCGACACAGGCGCCCCTGGGCGTCGTAATCCAGAAAGAGGCGCCCTTCGTTGCGATCACCCAGCAGATACAGGCGCATCCGCAAGGGGTTCAGAGGGTCGGGCTCGAAGAGCCGATACAGGCCGTCGATACTTTCGATCAGGATGGCGCCGTCGGCGCTGCGCCTGACCGCAAGGCCTTCGCCGGGGCTGAAGGCGCCGCCTGACAACGGGAGGTAGCCGATGTCTACGCGGCGCCCCTGTTCGTCGATGTAGGTGAGGTGTTCATCTTGATCGATCTCGACGGCGACCTCATAGGCAACGCTCCAGCCGGCGCCGAAAAGGCCGTCGTGGCGTTGATCGAGGCTGCTGTAGAAGCGCTGCCAGTCGATGGGGAGCAGGCCTGGCAGGACGAAGTCCAGTTCTTCTTCGGCGCCGAGGATTTTGGCCCCGGTCGGGCTATGCACCGGGTTGGGCGAACCGTTGACCGCGCTGTTGAGTGCCGAGGTGAGCTTGCCGGTTCCATACGCCACGGCCCCGCCCGCCAGCGCGCCGCCGGCCAGGCACGGCAATTTGCTCCAAAAGCCTTTCACATTGCCGCGTAGCGCAAGCAGCGCGGCAATCGCCAAGCCGACGCCCGGTGTCTTGCCACTGCGAATTTCGCGCACCACCACGGGGTCGCCACCGATACGCACATCGGCAGAAATCAGCCCCTCGACGCTGCCGATCTTGGCGTCACACGTGCTGCGGTCACCGCTGCGTGCGGCCGGTTGCCCGTTGATGAAGACCGAACTGGAACCCTCGGCAATAAATTGCTCGGGCATGGGCGGGTGCTTGGTGCAGGCGACCGTGTCCAGCGGACACGGCACGGTACCGGCAGCGGGTGTGGCGACCGTCGGGCGCCACAGTTGTGAGAAAAATCCCTGTGCGATGTCCAGAAAACGGGGGGCCGGTGGCTCACTGGGCGCGATCGGCACAGCCATCATCTGTCCGGCGGCCCGGGCCGCCGGTTTGCCATTGATGAAAACGTCGTTTGAGCCGCTGGTGATAAAGGCCTCGATCACCGGCGGAAAAACCCAGTTGGCGGCGGTTTCGCACCAACTGGAGATCTTCACGTCAGCCCCCGAGAGCCCGGCGCTGATCCCCACCACCGCGCCGACCGCCAGTCCCAGGGCGACGCATCCAACGCCACCTGTGGCAATGGTCACGCCGGTCGCTGCGGCAATCAGCGCGCCAGCGGCCAGGCAGCCCACGGACGTGATGGCGGCATAGGCGGCGACTTCCAGCACACCGCCGAGAACATCGGCCATCATTGAGGTGTGCAGCAGCGCGTCGCCTTCGCGGGCGGCCCAAAACGCGTCAGTCATGACCAGCAATCCCTGCCTGAAAAGGCCGGAATCAAATCACGCGACTAACGTGTTGCTCAGGTGAGACTTTCCGAGGGAGGCGTAAGAATTCTCCCAAAGCAGGCGGAGCGGAGGTGCCTGCGATGCAGACATCTCAGTCCATCAGGTCCACCCAGGCGATGCCATCGCAGGCAAGCCAGCTCCCACAGGTGACCGGGCCCGGCTTCCAGGATCAGGTCGGCTATACGGCCGCCTCGCTTCGGCTTTTGATCTTGGGCGCCCCGAGCCTAGACAAGCCCCACCACCAACACCAGAACCACCGGCCAGCCCAGCACCAGCCGACGCCAGAACCTGGGAGCATGCCGCAACTCCATGAACCCATCGGCAATCAGCCACGCCTTGACCACCGCCAGCAGCAAAACCGCCAGCCACAGCCCGGAGCCGCCGGCGAGCACGGTGCCGACGCTGAGCACGACCAACGTGGCCCAACACACGATCAGCCCTTGGGAAATGGACATCGGTACCTCATCCAATCACGTAAACCAACGGAAACAGCACCACCCACACCAGGTCCACCATGTGCCAATACAACACCCCCGACTCCAGCCCGCCGACCGACAGCCCGCCGCGCCAGCAGCCCAGCGCCAGCCACGCGAGAATCACCATGCCCAGCAGCACATGCAGGAAATGGAACCCGGTCAGTAGCCAGTACAAGGTAAAAAACGTGCTGTGCTCCAGGCCCAGCCCGGCAGCGCCGAGGTGGGCGTACTCGGTGAGTTTGATCGCCACGTAGACCAGCGCCACCAACAGCGCCGCGACGAACAAGCCGGCGCCGCGCCGCCAGCGCTGCAATCGCACCTGCTGCAACGCCAACGCCGCGAGCAGCCCGGCGGTCAGCAGGCTCAAGGTCATCGCCAGCCCGGTGGAGGTGTCCAGTTGCGCGCGCCCTTCGGCGAACACCTCGGGCTTGAGCACCTGGGTCACGGCGAACGCGAGGATCAGAATCGCGAACACCGACAACTCGGCGAGGATGAAAAACCACATCGCCAGGTCGCCCGGCAGGCGGCGCGGTTCAGGCAAAGTACACATCGACCACGTCCATCAAGGCGGTCACGGTGTGCGGGTCGTCCGTCAGCGCCTCGGCCAGGCATGCCAGGCAGGCTTCGCGAATGGGCATGCCGGCGGCGATCAGGCGCGCGGTGAAAATCAGCAGACGCGTGGAGGCCACTTCTTCCAGGTCGTGTTGATCGAGGCGGCGCAAGGCCTGGCCGAGGCGCACCACCTGGGTCGCCAGGGCAAGGTCCACCTGGGCCTCGCGCGCCACGATGCGCGCTTCGCCCTCGACGGCCGGGTAATCGAAGCGCATCGCGACGAAACGCTGGCGGGTGCTGGGTTTCATGCCCTTGAGCAGGTTCTGGTAACCGGGGTTATAGGACACCACCAGCATGAACGACGGCGGCGCCTTGACCACTTCGCCGGTGCGCTCCAGGTACAACTCGCGGCGGTCGTCGGCCACCGGGTGCAGCACCACGGCGGTGTCCTGGCGCGCCTCGACCACTTCGTCCAGGTAGCAGATGCCGCCTTCGCGCACGGCACGGGTCAGCGGGCCGTCCTGCCACCAGGTGCCCTCGGCGCCGATCAGGTGACGGCCGATCAGGTCGGCGGCACTCAGGTCGTCGTGGCAGGCCACGGTGTACAGCGGCAAGTTCAGACGATGCGCCATGTGCTGCACGAAACGGGTCTTGCCGCAGCCCGTGGGGCCCTTGATCAGCACCGGCATGCGGTGGCGCCAGGCGTGTTCGAACAGCAGGTGTTCATTGTCCAGGGGTTGGTAGAAGGGCTCAGTCATGACAGGCATCCACAGCGGGTTTGATGGCCACGCTAAGGGCGCCTGCGACAACCTGGCAAGCACCGCCCGAGACAAACTTGATCGTGATCAAGCGAAGTTTGCGGTGCTGCCCCCTAGTCTGGCCCCGCACGAAGAACCTGCGCCCCGCACCGTGTTGCGAGGCAACGCAAAGGTCCCGCCTGAGGAGTAAATGGAATGCTGACTCGCAACAGAAAACCCTTCACCCTGAGCCTCGCCGCACTGAGTTGCGCGTTGGCCTTGGCACTGCCCTTGAGCGCCCATGGCGCACCCCAGCCGGCCGAAGTGAAAACCGCCGGCGCGCCGGACATGAGTCAGGCGGACTTCGACACCTCCAAACAGATTTACTTCGAGCGCTGCGCCGGTTGCCACGGCGTGCTGCGCAAGGGTGCCACCGGCAAACCGCTGACACCGGACATCACCCAGGCCCGTGGCCAGGCCTATCTGGAAGCGCTGATCACCTACGGTTCCCCCGCCGGCATGCCGAACTGGGGCACCTCCAATGCGTTGACCAAAACCCAGATCAGCCACATGGCCAGTTTTATCCAGCACACCGCGCCAACCCCGCCGGAATGGGGCATGGCCGAAACCCTCAAGACCTGGAAAGTGCTGGTCAAGCCCGAAGACCGGCCGAAGAAACAGCTGAACGATCTGAACCTGGAAAACCTGTTCTCCGTCACCCTGCGCGACGACGGCAAGATTGCGCTGATCGATGGCGACAGCAAGAAAATCGTCAAACTGATCAACACCGGTTATGCCGTACACATCTCGCGGATCTCCGCCTCGGGCCGCTACCTGCTGGTGATCGGCCGCGACGCCAAGATCGACATGATCGACCTGTGGCCCGCCGAACCGACCAAGGTCGCCGAGATCAAGGTCGGCATCGAGGCGCGCTCGGTGGAGACCTCGAAATTCAAGGGCTACGAAGACAAGTACGCCATCGCCGGTTCCTACTGGCCGCCACAGTTCACCATCATGGACGGCGAGACCCTGGAGCCCAAACAGATCGTGTCCACCCGCGGCATGACCGTCGACAAGCAGGAATATCACCCCGAGCCCCGTGTCGCGGCGATCATCGCCTCCCACGAATGGCCGGAGTTCATCGTCAACATCAAGGAAACCGGCAAGGTGATGCTGGTCAATTACCAGGACATCAAGAACCTCACCATCACCACCATCGACGCCGCGCCGTTCCTGCATGACGGTGGCTGGGACAGCACGCACCGCTACTTCATGACGGCGGCCAACAACTCGAACAAGGTCGCGGTGATCGACTCCAAGGAGCGCAAGCTCACTGCCTTGGTCGAGGTCGGCAAGACCCCGCACCCAGGCCGCGGCGCCAACTTCGTACACCCTACCTACGGGCCGGTCTGGGCCACCAGCCACCTGGGCGACGGCGGCATCTCAGTGATCGGCACCGACCCGATCAACCACCCGCAATACGCCTGGAAACAGGTGGAATCGCTCAAGGGCCAGGGCGGCGGCTCGCTGTTCATCAAGACCCATCCCAACTCCCGGCATTTGTATGTCGACACCACCCTCAACCCCGACGCCAAGCTGAGCCAGTCGGCCGCGGTGTTTGACATCGACCATCTGGACAAGGGTTACACCGTGCTGCCGATCGCCGAATACGCCGGCATCAAGCAAGGCGCGCTGCGCGTGGTGCAGCCGGAATACAACAAGGCCGGCGACGAGGTGTGGTTCTCGGTATGGAACGGCCAGACCGAGGAATCGGCGCTGGTAGTGATCGACGACAAGTCCCTGAAGCTCAAAGCGGTTATCAAGGACAAGCGCCTGATCACCCCAACCGGAAAATTCAACGTCTACAACACCCAACACGACATTTATTGAGCCCCATCAACACAAGGACTTCCGATGAAAAATACTCTCTTCGCACTGCTGACCTGTGCCGCCGCATTCAGCCTGCAACCGGCCTTCGCCCAAGACGGGCTGGCCTTGTTCAGCAGCAAACCCTGCGTCGGCTGCCACATGGTTGACAGCAAACTGGTGGGGCCGGCCTTGAAGGACGTCGCGGCCAAGAACGCCGGCGTGAAAGACGCCGCCGTGACCCTCGCCAGCCACATCAAAAACGGCACCCAAGGCAACTGGGGGCCGGTTCCGATGCCACCGAATATGGTGACGGAAGACGAAGCCAAGGTCTTGGCCGAATGGGTCCTGACCTTGAAATAAGCACAAGGAGCGCGCCATGAATGCATCGATGATCGGTACGGCCATGGCGCTGTTCCTGCTGATTCCCACGTGGGCGCTGGCCACACCGGACGCCGCCCGCCTCGAACACCTGCTGACCCAGGACTGTGGCGCCTGCCACGGCCTGTACCTCACCGGCGGCCTGGGCCCGCCCCTCACCCCGGCGGCCCTCGCCGGGCAAAGCCGCGACAGCCTGACCGCCACCATTACCTATGGCCGCCCTGCCCGCGCGATGCCCGGCTGGGCGCCGTTGCTCAGTTCCAGCGAGATCGCCTGGCTGGTCGAACGCCTCTTGCAAGGAAGCCCCGCACCATGATGCGCCCCACTCTTCTATCGCTGTGCCTGCTGCTCGGTGCCTGTGCCCAACCGCCGCTGCGCGGTACTGGCGACCTGGGCCTGGTGATCGAACGCGCCAGCGCCAGTGTGCAAATCATCGAGACCAGCGGGATGACGGAGCTGGGCCGGATCGACGGCTTGGGCGACCTGTCCCACGCCTCGGCGGTGTTTTCCCGCGACCAGCGCTACGCCTACATTTTCGGCCGCGATGGCGGCCTGAGCAAAGTCGATCTGCTGCGCCAACGCGTTGAAAAACGCATCATCCAGGGCGGCAACAGCATCGGCGGCGCCATCAGCCAGGACGGCCGCCTGATTGCCGTGTCCAACTACCAACCCGGCGGGGTCAAGGTGTTCGATGCGCAGACCCTGGCCCAGGTGGCCGACATTCCCGCCACGCCCCTGGCCGACGGCAAACGCTCGCGGGTGGTGGGCCTGGTGGACGCGCCCGGCCAACGCTTCGTGTTCAGCCTGTTCGACACCGGCGAGATCTGGAGCGCCGACTTCAGCCAAGGCAACACCCCGCAGATCACCCGGTTCCGCGGCATCGGCGAACAACCCTACGACGCGCTGATCACCGCCGATGGCCGTTACTACATGGCCGGGCTGTTCGGTGAGGACGGCATGGCCCAGCTCGACCTGTGGCATCCCGAGCACGGGGTCAAACGTGTGCTCGCGGATTACGGGCGCGGCCAGGCAAAACTGCCGGTGTACAAGATGCCCCACCTCGAAGGCTGGGCCGTGGCCGACAACCAAGCCTTCGTGCCCGCTGTCGGCCATCACCAGGTGCTGGTGATGGATGCGCGCAGCTGGCAGCAGACCGCCGCCATCGACGTCGCCGGCCAACCGATTTTCGTCACCGCACGCCCCGACGGGCGCCAGCTATGGGTCAATTTCGCCTACCCGGACAACGACCACGTACAGGTGATCGACACCGAGACCCACAAAGTGGTGGCCGACCTGCGCCCCGGTCCCGGGGTGCTGCACATGGAGTTCACCGGGCGTGGCGAACAGCTCTGGCTGTCGGTGCGCGACGGTGAGCAGGTGCAGGTCTGGGACCCGTACCGCATGACCTTGCTCAAGACCTTGCCGGCCTTGAGTCCCAGTGGAATTTTCTTCAGCAGCCGCGCGCAAAAAATGGGGTATTGAGATGGACCTTGACCTGCTTAGCCGTCAATTGATCGAACGCTACCAGCACGGCATGCCGCTGTGCGCCGAACCTTATCGAGAAATGGCCCAGGTGCTGGGCTGCAGCGAGGCCCAATTGATGACGTGCCTGCACCGCCTGGAACTGGCCGGTTCGCTGTCGCGGGTCGGCCCGGTGTTCGAACACACCCGCGCCGGCGCCAGCACCCTGGCTGCCCTGGCGGTGCCGGTCGAACGCCTGGAACAGGTGGCACGGCGCGTCAGCCAGTACCCGGAAGTCAACCACAACTATGCACGCGAGCATCAGTACAACCTGTGGTTCGTGTTGACCGGCCCACACCGTCAGCACCTGCGACAGATCCTCGACGAGCTGGAGCAAGACACCGGCCTCATTCCCCTGGATCTGCCGATGCTCACCGCCTATCGCATCGACCTCGGGTTCTCCCTGGGAGCGCATCCGTGATCATCCCGCTGAGCCAGGAGCAAATGCTCGACCTGCGCCAATGCCTGGAGCGCGGCTTGCCTCTTGTCTCGCGGCCCTACGACAACCTCGCCGAACAGATCGGCGCGCATCACGACCAGGTGTTGCAGCAGATGCAGCAATGGCAGGACCAGGGCCTGTTCCGCCGTGTCGGCCTGGTGCTCAATCACCGCGCCCTGGGCTTTGTCGCCAATGCCATGCTGGTGCTGGACGTGCCCGATGCGCTGGTGGACGAAGTGGGCAACCGCCTGGGCCGCGCGCCCGGTGTCAACCTGTGTTACCAGCGCCCACGCCGCCTGCCGCAGTGGCGCTACAACCTGTTCTGCATGGTGCATGGCCGCGAACGCAAGGAGGTCACGGCGCATATCCAGCGGATGCTGGAACAGCAGCAACTGAGTGACCTGCCGCACCAGTTGCTGTTCAGCACCCACGCCTTCAAGCAATGCGGCGGGCGCTTTACGCCGCCGTCGTCGCAGGTATGGGCCCATGGATGATCTCGACCGGCGCCTGATCAATCGCCTGCAACACGGCCTGCCGCTGGTGCGCGAACCCTGGCGGCAGGTGGCGCAGGAACTGCACAGCCACCCGAGTGAAGTGCTCGACCGCCTGCACGACCTGCTCGAAGACGGGGTGCTGACGCGCTTCGGGCCGATGTTCGATGTCGAGCGCCTCGGCGGCGCCTTCACCCTGGCCGCGCTGGCCGTACCCGACGCGCGCTTTGACGCGGTCGCCGAACAACTCAACGCGCTGCCCCAGGTGGCCCACAACTACCGCCGCGAACACCGCTGGAACATGTGGTTCGTGCTGGCCTGCGGCACCGAGGCCGAACTGGCCGCCACGCTGTCCCGCATCGAGGCCCTGACGGGGTTGGCGGTGCTCAATCTGCCGAAGGAGCAAACCTACCATGTCGGTCTGTATTTCCCGGTCTGACCATCACCTGGCCCTGCGCCTGGTCGCCCTCACCCAGGGTGGCCTGCCGCTGCTGGACGATCCCTGGGCCTGGCTCGCCGAGCAGTTGGGCATCAGCGTCGAGTCGACCCTCGACTTGCTCAAGCACCTGCAGGCTGAAGGCGCGATCCGGCGTGTCGCCGCCGTGCCCAACCATTACCGCCTGGGCTATCGCCACAACGGCATGACCGTGTGGGACGTGGCCGACGTGCAGATGCCGCGCCTGGGCGAATTGATCGGTGCCCAGCCGTTTGTCAGCCATTGCTACCGCCGCCCGCGCCGTCCCGACTGGCCCTACAACCTGTTCGCCATGGTGCATGGGCGTAGCCGCGAGGAAATCGACAGCTACCGCGAGCACCTGCGGTTCCTGCTCGGCGATGCCTGCCGCGGCGACGAGATGCTGGTGAGCAGCCGCATCCTGAAAAAAACCGGCCTGCGCCTGACGCCGGCACCTTAGAAGGAGCGTCCTATGCTACGGATCAGTCAGTACCTGCGTACCCTGGCCGGAAAATGCCCGCCGCCCCGCACCTCGCCGCCCGGCAAGGAGCGGCCGCCGGTGGTGATCTGGAACCTGCTGCGGCGTTGCAACCTCACCTGCAAACACTGTTACGCCACCAGCGCCGACAGCGTGTTCCGCGATGAACTGGACACCCCGGCGGCGCTCCAGGTGATCGACGATTTGCACGCGGCCGGGGTGCGTGTGCTGATTCTATCGGGCGGCGAACCGCTGCTGCGCGCAGACCTGTTCCAGCTCAGCGCGTATGCCCGGGACAAAGGTTTTTTCGTCGCGCTGTCGAGCAACGGCACGCTGATCGACGAACACAATATCCAGCAGATCACCGACGCGCGCTTCGACTACGTGGGCATCAGCATCGACGGCCTGCAGGCGACCCACGATGCGTTTCGCCAGTTGCAGGGCAGCTTCCAGCGCTCGATGCACGCCATCCGCCTGTGCCGCGAGGCCGGCATTCGCGTGGGCCTGCGTACCACCCTGACCCAGGAAAACCATGGGCAGTTGCCGCAACTGCTGGCGCTGATGCGTGACTACGATGTGCAGAAGTTCTACCTGTCGCACCTCAACTACAGCGGGCGCGGCAAACGCAGCCGCCAGTTGGACGCGCACCGGCAGATGAGCCGCGATGCGATGACGCTGATTTTCCAGCAGGCCTGGCACGACATCGAAAACGGCGTCGACAGTGACTTCGTCAGCGGCAACAACGACGCCGACGCCGTGCTGTTGCTGCAGTGGGTCCACCAGCATCTGCCCGAGCATTACCCGCAGTTGGAACACCTGCTGCACGGCTGGGGCGGCAATGCGTCGGGCAGCGGCATCGCCAATATCGACAACACCGGCGAGGTACACCCCGACACGTACTGGTGGCAGCACTCGGTGGGCAATGTGCGCAACACCACGTTCCGCCAGCTCTGGCTGGACCGGCCCGACCCGTTGCTGCTGCGCCTGCGCGAACACCCGCGGACCATCGGCGGGCGGTGTGCCGAGTGTCGCTGGCTGCCGATCTGCAACGGCAACACACGCACCCGCGCCTGGGCCAACGGCGACCTTTGGGGCCCCGACCCGGGTTGCCACCTCAGCGACGCCGAGATCGCCCTGCAGCCTCGCAACCTGATCCCTTGCTCGACCACCCGGTGACACAACCGGGGGCAGCCTACCTGATGATGTATCAAGGACGTCTCATGCACACTCCGACCACCTTACCTGCCAGTTTGCACAGCCCCTTCCACCCCGGCGAAGTCGCCTTGGTGGGCGCCGGCCCCGGCGACCCGCGCCTGCTGACCCTGCGGGCCTGGAGCCTGCTGATGCAGGCCGATGCGGTGGTCTTCGACCGGTTGATCAGCGCCGAGATGTTGGCGCTGATCCCGCTGACCTGCGCGCGCCATTACGTGGGCAAGGCCAGCGGCTGTCACAGCCTGCCGCAGGATCAACTCAACGAACTGCTGGCCGAACTGGCCGACCAGGGGCAACGGGTGGTGCGCCTCAAGGGCGGCGACCCGTTTATCTTCGGCCGTGGCGCCGAAGAGCTGGAATACCTGCTGGCCCGAGGCGTGCCTTGCCAGGTGGTGCCGGGCATCACCGCCGCGTCCGGGTGCAGCGCCTATGCCGGCATCCCCCTGACCCACCGCGATCTGGTCAATTCCTGCCGCTTCGTCACCGGGCACCTGCAACGCGACGGCGCGTTGAAGCTGCCTTGGGCCAGCCTTGCCGAGCCGAGCCAGACGCTGGTGTTCTACATGGGCCTGTCTAACCTCGCGCTGATCGCCGAACACCTGGTGGCGGCGGGCCTGCCGGCGGACACACCGGCGGCGCTGATCAGCAACGGCGCGCGAGCCGACCAGCAGGTGGCCCGTGGCACCCTGCGCCAGTTGCCGACGATGGCCGCCGACTGCGAACCCGGTGTGCCGACCCTGACGGTGATCGGCCATGTGGTCAACCTGTTCGCCGGAGCCGCCCTGCACTTCCCTGCCAGCCTGTCGCCGGCCCGCGAAGCGGTGGCGGTATGAAACGCCTGCTACTGCTGCCCTTGCTCTGGGCCGCCGCCGCCCACGGCACACCGGCCGAGGACTACCAGCGTCACTGCGCGAGCTGCCATGGCGTCAACCGCATCGGCGCCAGCGGCCCGGCGTTACTGCCGGAAAGCCTGGGACGGATCAAGCCGGAGGAAGTGCGCAAGGTCATCGAGCAAGGGCGCCCGGCCAGTCAGATGGCGGCGTTTGCGCCACAGTTGAGCGCTGCGCAGATCGACGGCCTGGCGAATTTCCTGCAGCAACCGCCTGTCACACCGGCGACCTGGAACGAGCAGGACATCCATAACAGCCACACCCTGCTGGCAGACCTGAGCCGCTTGCCGACCACGCCTCAGCATCATGCCGACCCGCTCAACCTGTTTGTGGTGGTGGAGTCCGGCGACCATCACATCGACATTCTCGACGGTGACACCTTTGCCGTGCTGGACCGCTTCCCAACCCATTTCGCGGTCCACGGCGGGCCGAAATTCTCCCCCGATGGGCGCTTTGTGTACTTCGCCTCGCGCGACGGCTGGATCAGCCTGTACGACCTGCACAACCTCAAGCTGATCGCCGAAACCCGCGTGGCGCTCAACACCCGCAACCTCGCGGTGAGCAAGGACGGACGCTGGGTGCTGGTGGGCAATTACCTGCCGGGCAATCTGGTGGTGCTGGATGCCCGCGACCTGTCGCTGGTCAAGACCCTCGACACCGCGTCGCGGGTCAGCGCGGTGTACACCGCTCCGCCGCGCAACAGCTTTATCGTGGCACTCAAGGACGTGAATGAAGTCTGGGAACTGTCCTATGCCGCCGCCCGGCCCAGCTTCGAACCCCGGCGCATCCAGGCCCAGGACGTGCTCGATGACTTTTCGTTTTCCCCGGATTATCGCCAACTGGTCGCCACCTCACGCAAGGCCGGCGGCGGCCAGGTAATCGATCTGGACACCGGCCACGTGGTCACCGACATCCCACTGTCCGGCATGCCGCACCTGGGCTCGGGGACGTATTGGCAGCGCAATGGTGAGTGGGTGTTTGCCACGCCCAATATCAGCAAGGGGCAAATCTCGGTGATCGACCTCAAGACCTGGACGCTGATCAAGCAGATCCCCACCCTCGGCCCGGGCTTTTTCATGCGCAGCCATGCCAATTCGCGTTATGTGTGGAGCGATGTATTTTTCGGGCCGGACAACGATGCGATTCACCTGATCGACAAACAGACCCTGGAAATCGCCCACACCCTACGCCCAATGCCGGGCAAGACCGCCGCCCACGTGGAATTCACCCGCGACGGCCGCTACCTGTTGCTGAGCATCTGGGCCAACGATGGAGCGTTGATCGTCTATGACAGCCAGACACTCAAGGAGATCAAGCGCATCCCGATGAACAAACCGTCGGGCAAGTACAACGTGGGCAACAAAGTCGAATTTGCCGAAGGCACATCACACTGAACCTCGCGCCGGGCACCTGCTCGCCAGCGAGGAAACCCCGGCATGGGTTGAAATGGAAATCGACAACTCCCACAAAGAGACCGCGCTGCGGGCGGACATGGCGATCTAGTGTGGGAGGTGTCGAGCCCCGGCGAGGCTGCGACGGGGCCGGTACTGCTGACAGTTTTGCCGCCTGAGCGTCCGCTATCGCAGCCTCGCTGAAGCTCGACAGCTCCCACAAGGGGACCGCGCTGCGGGCGGACATGGCGATCTACTGTGGGAGGTGTCGAGCCCCGGCGAGGCTGCGACGGAGCCGGTACTGCTGATATTTTTGGCACCTGACCGTCCGCTATCGCAGCCTCGCTGAAGCTCGACAGCTCCTACAAAGGGACCGCGCTGCGGGCGGACATGGCGATCTAGTGTGGGAGGTGTCGAGCCCCGGCGAGGCTGCGACGGGGCCGGTACTGCTGACATTTTTGCCGCCTGAGCGTCCGCTATCGCAGCCTCGCTGAAGCTCGACAGCTCCCACAAGGGGACCGCGCTGCGGGCGG
>NZ_JBWKXO010000038.1:0-43684 GCF_059423025.1 Pseudomonas sp. GW704-F2
CGCCCGCCCTGACCCGCACCCCGGAAATCATCGGTGAAGCGCCGGCGATGCAGGAAGTGTTTCGCGCCATCGGGCGCTTGAGCCACTCCAACATCACCGTGCTGATCAACGGCGAGTCGGGCACCGGTAAAGAACTGGTGGCCCACGCCCTGCACCGCCACAGCCCGCGGGCGGCGTCGCCGTTCATTGCGCTGAACATGGCGGCGATTCCGAAGGACTTGATGGAGTCCGAACTGTTCGGCCACGAGAAAGGCGCCTTCACCGGCGCGGCCAACCTGCGGCGCGGGCGGTTTGAACAGGCGGACGGCGGCACGCTGTTCCTCGATGAAATCGGCGACATGCCGGCCGATACCCAGACCCGCTTGCTGCGCGTGCTGGCGGACGGCGAGTTCTACCGTGTGGGCGGGCATACGCCGGTCAAGGTTGACGTGCGTATCATCGCCGCGACTCACCAGAACCTGGAAACCCTGGTGCATGCGGGCAAGTTCCGTGAGGACTTGTTCCACCGCCTCAACGTGATCCGCATCCACATCCCGCGCATGTCGGACCGTCGCGAAGACATCCCGACCCTCGCGCGCCACTTCCTCAGCCGCGCCGCCCAGGAGCTGGCCGTCGAGCCGAAACTGCTGAAAAGCGAGACCGAGGAATACCTGAAGAACCTGCCGTGGCCCGGCAACGTGCGCCAGCTGGAGAACACCTGCCGCTGGATCACGGTCATGGCGTCCGGGCGCGAAGTGCATATCAGCGACCTGCCGCCGGAGCTGCTCAGCCTGCCGCAGGATTCGGCCCCCGTGACCAACTGGGAACAGGCGCTGCGCCAATGGGCCGACCAGGCCCTGGCACGCGGCCAGTCGAACCTGCTGGACAGCGCCGTGCCGGCCTTCGAACGGATCATGATCGAAACCGCCCTCAAGCACACCGCCGGCCGCCGTCGCGATGCCGCCGTGCTGCTGGGTTGGGGCCGCAATACCCTGACGCGCAAGATCAAGGAACTGGGGATGAAGGTCGATGGCGCGGATGATGACGAAGGTGACGAGGGCTGAATCTCAGACCCACTGAAGATCCAATGTGGGAGGGGGCTGGCCCCCGATAGCGGCATGTCAGTCGGCATCTACATGACTGATCCACCGCCATCGGGGGCAAGCCCCCTCCCACATTTGGATCTGCACAAGGTTTGGCGACCATGCACCGCTTCAATGCACCATGAACCGGCATCGGGCACGGCGCCAACACCTCAAACCTTCGCACCGCCGCCTGAAATCAGACAACCGAAAACGCCAAAGCCCCGTATTCCTGGGCTTTTCGCTGTCTGGAGCGTTTTTTTTCGAGCAACTTGGCCAGTGTGGCACGCGCCCTGCAATAACCCTGATACAACCCAGTTTCGGGGACCTTGGTACAGGCAGGCCGAGAATCCCCTCTTTACACCCGGGGTGCTTGATGCGAACCGCGTCGCGCTCCACACCGCTTTCGGGAACCTCGGTACAGGCAGGCCGGGGATTCCCTCTTTAACACGAAGCCGGATGGCTTCATCCCGTTTTGGGAGCCCTGGTACAGGCAGGCCGGGAACTCCCTCTTTTATTGCTCTTGGAGATGGATCTCCAGCCGCCAGCGGCCTTCAGCTTCCTCTCCCGACCATTCCCCACGCAACGGCCGCGCCGCCACCAGGTTGAGCAGCAGGCCGCCATCGGTCTTGCGCACGCGCCAGTTCACATCCTTGTCATTGACCTTGAGCTGCCCGCTGGCGGCCTTGCCCTGCGCGTCGAACAACAGCGCCACGGTGCCGTCGATATGCTCGCCATGCAGCTTGGGTTCGCTGTTGAACCACACCACCACACCGTCGGCCGCCGGCGTCACCTGCAGCAATTCGACCGGGTCCGGGGCGGTCAGGCGCCCGATCATCAGGCCTACCATCAGGCCGACAATCGCCAAAGAGCCCAAAACCCTTGGCAATAGCTTCGGCCTGGGGTCTTCTTCGAGGGTAGAATGCAGCGCATCTTTGCCTTCGGAGCCGTGCATGTTTCACGTCATCCTTTTTCAACCAGAAATTCCGCCGAATACCGGCAACGTTATCAGGCTGTGCGCCAACAGTGGCTGCCACCTGCATTTGATCGAGCCGCTGGGCTTCGACATGGACGACAAGCGCCTGCGCCGCGCCGGGCTGGACTACCACGAGTATGCCACCCTGCAACGCCACGCCGACCTCGCCAGCTGCCTGGAAAGCCTCGGCCACCCTCGGCTGTTCGCGTTCACCACCAAGGGCTCGCGGCCGTTCCATGACGCCAGCTTCGCCGACGGCGACGCCTTCCTGTTCGGCCCGGAAAGCCGTGGCCTGCCGGCCGAGGTGCTCGACGCCCTGCCCGACGGCCATCGCCTGCGTTTGCCGATGCGCGAAGGTTGCCGCAGCCTGAACTTATCGAACACCGTCGCCGTCGCCGTCTACGAAGGCTGGCGCCAACTCGGCTTCAAGTAACACACATAACAAATGTGGGAGGGGGCTTGCCCCCGATAGCAGTGGGTCAGCCAACACCTATTCAGCTGACACACCGCAATCGGGGGCAAGCCCCCTCCCACATTTTTAGCGCATCGACTTATTGAACCGTCGACGAACCTTCCTGTTGCATGCGCTGCAGCTCTTGCGCGTACAGGGCATCGAAGTTCACCGGAGCCAGCATCAGCGCCGGGAACGAGCCACGGGTGACCAGGCTGTCCAGGGTCTCGCGGGCATACGGGAACAGGATGTTCGGGCAGAACGCGCCCAGGGTGTGGCTCATGGACGCTTCGTCCAGGCCCTGGATCAGGAAGATACCGGCCTGTTGCACTTCAGCGATGAAGGCCACTTCTTCGCCGTTCTTGACGGTGACCGAGAGGGTCAGCACGACTTCGTGGAAGTCGCCTTCCAAGGCTTTTTGACGGGTGTTCAGGTCCAGCCCGACGCTTGGGGTCCACTCCTGACGGAAGATGGCCGGGCTTTTCGGCGCTTCGAACGACAGGTCACGCACATAGATGCGCTGCAGCGAAAACTGTGGGCCTTGGGCTTCTGCTGCTTCGGTGTTCTGTTGGTCAGTCATCGCAGATCCTTCTTGATCTTGGGTCTTTTAGGGTTTAGGAGTCAGACGTGAAGCAGCGCGTCCAGTTTACCGGCGCGCTCAAGGGCAAACAGGTCATCGCATCCACCGATGTGCTTGGCGCCGATCCAGATCTGCGGCACGGACGTGCGTCCCGCCTTCTGGGCCATTTCGGCGCGCACCTGGGGTTTGCCGTCGACCTTGATCTCTTCGAAGGCAACCCCCTTCTTCTCCAGCAAGGCCTTGGCCCGCATGCAGTAAGGGCACCAATCGCTGGAATACACGACAACCTGGCTCATATCACTTCACCAGCGGCAGGTTGTCCGCGCGCCAGCTGCTGATACCACCAGACAGTTTGGCGGCGGTGAAGCCGGTTTTGAGCATTTCGCGGGCGTGGGTGCCGGAGTGCTGGCCTTGAGCGTCGACCAGGATGATGGTCTTGGCCTTGTGCTTCTCCAGCTCGGCCAGGCGCGCGATCAGCTTGTCCTGGGGGATGTTCAGGGCGCCGACGATATGACCGGCGGCAAAATCCTTGGCCGGACGGATATCCACGACAACGGCCTCATCCTTGTTGACCAGCGCGGTCAGCTCCGACGTGCTCAGGCTGCGGCCACCGCGGCTCATTTCATGAGCGATCAGCAGCGCCAGCAGGATGACGAAGGCACCCGCGAGCAGGTAGTGGGCAGTGGCAAATGCAATCAGGTGATCAACCATCAAGGAGGTTCCAGGGCGTTAAAATGGCGGTAAGTATACACAGCCGTCAGGGGGGGCCAACCCCCGTAAAGCGGTGACGTGGTCGGAACTTCGCTTTAAACTGCCACTCCCTTTTCAATCCCCTTCATCAATTACCGCCGCGAGAGGATCTATGACTACGACGCCTAAACCTTTGGTCCTGATAATTCTCGATGGCTTCGGACACAGTGAAAGCCACCACGACAACGCCGTGTACTCGGCCAACAAGCCGGTGCTGGACCGTCTGACCGCCACTTTGCCCAACGGGCTGATCTCCGGTTCGGGCATGGATGTGGGCCTGCCGGACGGCCAAATGGGCAACTCGGAAGTCGGCCACATGAACCTCGGCGCCGGACGAGTGGTCTATCAGGACTTCACCCGCGTGACCAAAGCGATCCGCGACGGCGAGTTCTTCGAGAACCCGACCATCTGCGCGGCCGTCGATAAAGCCGTCGCTGCCGGCAAGGCCGTGCATTTCATGGGCCTGCTGTCCGATGGCGGCGTACACAGCCACCAGGACCACCTCGTGGCCATGGCCGAACTGGCCTTCAAGCGCGGCGCCGACAAGATCTACCTGCACGCCTTCCTCGACGGCCGCGACACGCCGCCGAAAAGCGCGCAATCGTCGATCGAACTGCTGGACGCCACCTTCGCCGCCCTCGGCAAGGGCCGCATCGCCAGCCTGGTCGGTCGCTATTTCGCGATGGACCGCGACAACCGCTGGGACCGCGTGTCCCAGGCCTACAACCTGATCGTCGACGGCCAGGCCGAATTCAACGCCGCCACCGCCCAGGAAGGCCTGGAAGCCGCCTACGCGCGCGGCGAGAGCGATGAGTTCGTCAAGGCCACCACCATCGGCGAGCCGGTGAAAGTGGAAGACGGCGACGCCGTGGTGTTCATGAACTTCCGCGCCGACCGTGCCCGCGAGCTGAGCCATGTGTTCGTCGACCCGGGTTTCAAGGACTTCGAACGCGCGCGCCAGCCGAAAATCGAGTTCGTGATGCTCACCCAATACGCCGCCAACATCCCGGCCCCGTCGGCTTTTGCCCCCGGCAGCCTGGAAAACGTGTTGGGCGACTACCTGGCGAAAAACGGCAAGACCCAACTGCGCATCGCCGAAACCGAGAAGTACGCCCACGTGACCTTCTTCTTCTCCGGCGGCCGCGAAGAACCGTTCCCGGGCGAAGAGCGCATCCTGATCCCGTCGCCGAAAGTCGCGACCTACGACCTGCAACCGGAAATGAGCGCACCGCAAGTCACCGACAAGATCGTCGACGCCATCGAACACCAGCGTTATGACGTGATCGTGGTCAACTACGCCAACGGCGACATGGTCGGCCACAGCGGCAACCTGGCCGCCGCGATCAAGGCCGTGGAATGCCTGGACCTGTGCGTAGGCCGCATCGTCGACGCCCTGGAAAAAGTCGGCGGCGAAGCGCTGATCACCGCCGACCATGGCAACTGCGAGCAAATGTCCGACGAGTCCACCGGCCAGGCCCACACCGCCCACACCACCGAGCCGGTGCCGTTCATCTACGTCGGCAAGCGTGACCTGAAAGTGCGCAAAGGCGGCGTGCTGGCCGATGTGGCGCCGACCATGCTGATGTTGATGGGGCTGGAAAAGCCCAAAGAGATGACTGGCACTTCGATCCTGGTCTGATCTAAACCACATGTGGGAGGGGGCTTGCCCCCGATTGCGGTGTGTCAGCTGAATAGGTGTTGGCTGACCCACTGCTATCGGGGGCAAGCCCCCTCCCACACTGGACTCGCGGTGTTGGGTAGATGTCTTTTCGCCATACCACTGCCGCTCGGCACCTATCTTGCCCAGAAGCCCGAATTGGGCGTTTTTTTTGCAGCGCTTGCCGGGCATACTAGGCCGTCCCTTTCCCTGGTGTCGCCCGCCTCTATGCTTCGCGCCTTGATTACCCTCGCTCTCGTCTGCCTGCTCCAACCGGCATTTGCCGATGAGCGCGCGCAAACCCAACAACAGTTGGACGCTACGCGTCAGGACATCACCGAGCTGAAAAAACTGCTCGGCAAGCTCCAGGAAGAGAAATCCGGGGTGCAGAAAGACCTGCGCGGCACGGAAACCGAGATGGGCAAGCTGGAGAAGCAGGTCCAGGAGCTACAAAAAGAATTAAAGAAGAGCGAGTCGGAACTGGAGCGACTCGACGCTGAGAAAAAAAAACTCCAGAGCGCCCGCGTTGAACAACAACGCCTGATCGCGATCCAGGCCCGCGCCGCCTACCAGAGTGGCCGCCAGGAGTACCTCAAGCTGCTGCTCAACCAGCAGAACCCGGAAAAGTTCGCGCGCACCCTGACCTACTATGATTACCTGAGCAAGGCACGCCTTGCCCAATTGAAGGGCTTCAACGAGACCCTGCGCCAACTGGCCAACGTCGAACAGGAAATCGCCGACCAGCAATCACAACTGCTCGACCAGAAAAGCAGCCTCGACAGCCAGCGCGACCAGCTCGACAAGGTGCGCAAGGAGCGCCAACTGGCCCTGGCCAAGCTCAATGACGACGTAAAGGCCCGCGACGCCAAGCTGCAAGCCCGCGAGCAGGACCAGGCCGACCTGGCCAAAGTATTGAAAACCATCGAAGAAACCCTGGCCCGCCAGGCACGCGAGGCCGAGGAAGCGCGACAGAAAGCGCTGATCGCCCAGCAGGAAGCGGAAAAAAAGCGCCAGCGTGAGGCCGAACTGGCAGCCACTACCGACGCTCCGGCCCCACGTAAACCGGCGCATGCAGCGCCCGGGCCGCTGGTTTCCAGCGCGGGCGAATCCTTCGGCGGGCCTTTTGCTTCCGCGCGCGGCAAACTTCCGTGGCCGGTTGATGGTCGACTGCTGGCACGCTTTGGGGAAACCCGCGGCGATGACACCCGCGCCAAGTGGGATGGGGTGATGATCAGCGCGGCCGCCGGCAGCCAGGTCCACGCCGTCCACGGCGGTCGCGTGGTGTTTGCCGATTGGCTGCGGGGCGCCGGTTTATTGGTGATTCTCGACCACGGTAATGGCTATTTGAGTCTTTATGGCCACAATCAGACTTTACTCAAGTCGGCAGGTGATGTGGTAAAAGCCGGGGAATCCATCTCCACTGTCGGTAACAGTGGCGGCCAGGACACCCCGGCGCTGTACTTCGCTATTCGTCAGCAGGGCCGCCCGAGCGATCCTGCACAATGGTGCCGCACCCAAGGATAGGGTCGCATCTACATTAGGAGTTCGTTCGACATGCTGTATTTGTCCCGCCTCACTTCGCTGGCCCTGACGATCGCCCTGGTGATCGGCGCGCCTCTGGCTTTCGCCGACCAGGCCGAACCGGCTGCATCCGCCGGCATGGCCGCGACCACCAAGGCGCCGTTGCCGCTGGAGGAGTTGCGCACCTTTGCCGAGGTCATGGACCGGATCAAGGCAGCCTATGTCGAACCCGTGGACGACAAGACCCTGCTGGAAAATGCCATCAAGGGCATGCTCAGCAACCTCGACCCGCACTCCGCCTACCTCGGCCCGGAAGATTTCGCCGAGCTGCAGGAAAGCACCAGCGGTGAGTTCGGTGGCCTGGGCATTGAAGTCGGCGCCGAAGACGGCCAGATCAAAGTGGTCTCGCCGATCGACGACACCCCGGCGTCCAAGGCCGGCATCCAGGCCGGTGACCTGATCGTCAAGATCAACGGCCAGCCGACCCGTGGCCAGACCATGACCGAAGCCGTCGACAAGATGCGCGGCAAGATCGGCCAGAAAATCACCCTGACCCTGGTGCGCGACGGCGGCGCGCCGTTCGACGTGACCCTGGCCCGCGCGACCATCACGGTCAAGAGCGTGAAGAGCCAGTTGCTGGAGTCGGGCTACGGCTACATCCGCATCACCCAGTTCCAGGTCAAGACCGGCGACGAAGTGGCCAAGGCCCTGGCCAAGCTGCGTAAAGACAACGGCAAGAAGCTCAACGGCATCGTGCTCGACCTGCGCAACAACCCCGGTGGCGTGCTGCAGTCGGCGGTGGAAGTGGTCGACCACTTCATCACCAAAGGCCTGATCGTCTACACCAAGGGCCGTATCGCCAACTCCGAACTGCGCTTCTCGGCCACCGGCAACGACCTCAGCGAAAATGTGCCACTGGCCGTGCTGATCAACGGCGGCAGCGCCTCGGCCTCGGAGATCGTCGCCGGCGCCCTGCAAGACCAGAAGCGCGGTGTACTGATGGGCACCACCAGTTTCGGCAAAGGCTCGGTGCAAACCGTGTTGCCGCTGAACAACGAGCGCGCCCTGAAAATCACCACCGCGCTGTACTACACGCCAAACGGCCGCTCGATCCAGGCCCAGGGCATCGTGCCGGACATCGAAGTGCGCAAGGCCAAGATCACCAACGAGGTCGACAGCGAGTACTACAAGGAAGCCGACCTGCAAGGCCACCTCGGCAATGGCAACGGCGGCGCCGACCAGCCGACCGGCAGCAGTGCCAAGGCCAAGCCGATGCCACAGGACGATGACTACCAACTGGCCCAGGCGTTGAGCCTGCTCAAGGGCTTGAGCATCACGCGCAGCCGTTGATATGCGCGTTGCCCTGATCATCGCTGCACTGTGCAGCCTGGCCGGGGGGGGCCCCCCCCCCCCCCCCGGGCCAGCGAACCGCACAGAGCCTACCTGACCCTGATCATCGACGACCTGGGGCAAAACCTGCCCCGGGATCGCCGTGTGCTGGCCCTGCCCGGCCCGGTGACCACGGCGATCATGCCCGACACGCCCCACGCCGCCGAATTCGCCCGCGAAGCGCACAAGGCCGGCAAGATCGTGATCCTGCACATGCCCATGGACCCGGCCACCGGCCCGTTCGCCTGGCACCCCGAGTTGCCTATCGAGGAGCTCGGCAAGCGCCTGGACGCCGCTTTCAAGGCCGTGCCCTACACCGCCGGCATCAACAACCACATGGGCAGCCGCATGACCGCCCAGCCCGAAGCCATGGCCTGGCTGATGGGCGAGTTGCAACGGCGCCACAAGTTCTTTGTCGACAGCCGCACCAGCGCGCAGACCGTCGGCGCCGCCGAAGCGCAGAAGATCGGCCTGGCCAGCGTCTCGCGGGATGTGTTCCTCGACGACGAACGCACCGAAGCCGCGATCACCACGCAATTGCAGAGCGCCATCAAACTGGCCCATAAACAGGGCTCAGCGGTGATGATCGGCCATCCGTATCCACAAACCCTGACGGTGCTCGAACGCGAGCTGCCCAAGCTCAAGGCCCAGGGCGTGGACTGGATTGATATCAAACTGATGATCAGCGTGCGCAGCAATCAGGCGATGGCAGGGCACGGCAAGAACGGCACCTATCGCTACAAATAGCGCGCCATCATCTGGTCGAGCAGGCCTTCCTCGCGCAACTGATCCAACGCTGCCTGCAGCTTGGCCACCGTTTCGTCCGGCACATCCTTGTTCAGCGCCAGGTACAACTGGGCACTGTTGAAGCGAAGGATGGTCTTGAGCCCGGTCACACCGACCTGGCGCGCCAGGTAGCGGCCGGCCGGGTCGCCGGTGGCCCACAGGTCGATCTGGTCATCCAGCAGCTTTTGCGCGTTGTCCTGGTCACGCAGCACCAGCACTGGCTTGAGGCCCTGCTTCTCCAGGGTCTCGGCAATCGCGTCGCCCTTGTACGCGCCGATCTTGTAGTGCCGCGCCTGCGCCAGCTCGTCGAGCCGGATCTTGCTGTCGGCCTTGGCCAGCATCACCCAGTCATCCGGGCCGATAGGGCCGACCCATTTGAACAGCGCTTCGCGCTCCGGCAGGCGGGCCATCACGAACACACCGTAGCCGGGGTTTTCCAGGGCGAGTTTGTAGATCCGCTCCCAAGGAAAGCGCAGAGTGAGGCTGTAGGAAATGCCAGCACGCTTGAAGGTTTCGCGCATGATGTCCACGGCGATGCCTTCGATATTCTCGTCCTTGGCGAAGTTCTTGCCGTTTTTCGCCATGTTGTAGGGCGGGAAGTTTTCCGTCAGCAACACCAGGGAGGCGTCAGACGATTCTTCGGCTTGGGCCACTCCGATCATGAGCACGGAGGTACTGGCGAGCGCGAGCAACAGGTCTTTGAACATGAAAGTTACCGGAATCCATGGCAAGCGCAGAGAGTGCCGCGCACTTGCCATGGTGTCCAGCAGCGTTTAGCGCACCACGATACCGCGCGCGGCCATGTACGCCTTGGCCTCGGGGACGGTGTATTCGCCGAAGTGGAAAATACTCGCCGCCAACACGGCGCTGGCGTGGCCTTCGATCACGCCGTCGGCCAGGTGCTGCAGGTTGCCGACGCCGCCGGACGCGATCACCGGAATGCCCAGCGCATCGCTGATGGCACGGGTCACGCCGAGGTCGAAGCCGTTTTTCATGCCGTCCTGGTCCATGCTGGTCAGCAGGATTTCACCGGCGCCCAGGCCTTCCATCTTCATCGCCCACTCCACCGCGTCCAGGCCGGTCGGCTTGCGCCCGCCGTGGGTGAAGATCTCCCAGCGCGGCGGTTCGCCGGGGCCGGAGACTTTCTTGGCGTCGATGGCCACCACGATGCACTGCGAGCCGAAGTGCTGTGCGGCTTCGCCGACGAACTCCGGGTTGAACACTGCGGCGGTGTTGATCGAGACTTTGTCCGCGCCGGCATTGAGCAGGTTGCGGATATCTTGCACGGTGCGAACGCCACCGCCCACGGTCAGCGGGATGAACACCTGGCTGGCCATGCGCTCGACGGTATGCAGCGTGGTGTCACGGCCGTCGACGCTGGCGGTGATGTCGAGAAAGGTAATCTCGTCGGCACCTTGCTCATCGTAGCGACGGGCGATTTCCACCGGGTCGCCGGCGTCACGGATGTTCTCGAACTTGACGCCCTTGACCACGCGACCGTTGTCGACGTCCAGGCAAGGGATGATGCGTTTGGCCAGCGCCATGGTCAGTCCTCAGCCGTTGTAGGCATCGCAGTAAGCCTGGGCTTCGGCGACGTCCAGGGTGCCTTCGTAGATTGCGCGGCCGGTGATCGCGCCGATGATTCCAGGGGCCCGGGCATCCAGCAGCGACTTGATGTCACCCAGGTTGTGGATGCCACCGGACGCGATCACCGGGATCCTGGTCGCCGCCGCCAGCGCAGCGGTGAACGGTACGTTGCAGCCCTGCATCATGCCGTCTTTGGCGATGTCGGTATAAACGATGGCGGACACGCCGTCGGCTTCGAACTGCTTGGCCAGGTCGATCACCTGCACCGTGCTGATTTCAGCCCAGCCGTCGGTGGCGACGAAACCGTCCTTGGCGTCCAGGCCGACGATCACCTTGCCCGGGAACGCGCGGCAGGCTTCGGCGACGAAGGCCGGGTCTTTCACGGCCTTGGTGCCGATGATCACGTAGCTTACGCCGGCCTTGACGTAGTGTTCGATGGTTTCCAGGGAGCGGATACCGCCGCCGATCTGGATCGGCAGGTTCGGGTAGCGCTTAGCGATCGCAGTCACCACTTCGCCATTGACCGGCTGGCCTTCGAAGGCGCCGTTCAGGTCCACCAGATGCAGGCGACGGCAACCACCGTCCACCCATTTGGCAGCCATGCTCACCGGGTCGTCGGAAAACACCGTGGAATCTTCCATGCGGCCCTGGCGCAGACGCACGCAAGCGCCGTCCTTGAGATCGATAGCGGGGATAATCAGCATCTGGCAAACCTTATTCGATATTCAGCAATGCTTGGGAAATCAGGGTTTCTCAAGCGACCACAGGTCGCTTTCGATGCTTTCGAACCGTTCCCTAAGGAGCGTCTGCGTATCGAAAATCGCCCTGTTGTAATAGTGCGGCGCAACTTCAATGGTGAACAACTCAAGGATCTCGGCAACCTCGAACGAGCCCAGCTTGAGCTCGAAACGGTCCTCCATGAAGCGCTTGATCTTGTTGGTAGCCTCACGTTCCTGTTCGGGCGTGAGGTTCAGGATCGGCAGCTTCGGTTTCTTGGCCATCTACCAGCGACCGTCCCACGCAGCGAAGTTCTGCAGCAATTGCAGGCCATGGGTATGGCTCTTCTCCGGGTGGAACTGCACCGCAAAACGCGAACCTTCGGCCAGCGCGGCGGCGAAGTCGACGCCGTAGTGCCCGCCACCCACCACCTGGCGCGGGTTACCGGCGGCGATGTAGTAGCTGTGGACGAAGTAAAAGCGCGCCATGTCCGGGATCTCATGCCACAGCGGGTGATCCACGGTGCGCCGCACTTCGTTCCAGCCCATGTGCGGGACTTTCAGGTGCTCGCCGTCTTCATGCAGGTCCTTGCCGAAGAACTTCACTTCGCCTGGAAACAGGCCGATGCAGTCGACGCCGTCGTTCTCTTCACTGCGCTCGAGCAAGGCTTGCATGCCCACGCAAATGCCGAGGAACGGCCGGTCCTGACTGACCTCGCGCACCAGGCTGTCGAAGCCCAGGCGACGGATTTCGGCCATGCAATCGCGAATCGCGCCAACGCCCGGGAACACCACGCGGTCAGCCTCGCGAATCACCGTGGCATCGCTGGTGATCAGCACCTTGCCAGCCCCTACGTGCTCGAGGGCCTTGGCCACCGAGTGCAGGTTGCCCATGCCGTAATCGATAACCGCGACCGTCTGCATTACAGGACGCCCTTGGTCGATGGCATTTGCCCGGCCATGCGCTCATCCAGCTCCACCGCCATGCGCAGCGCGCGACCGAAGGCCTTGAACACGGTTTCGATCTGGTGGTGGGTGTTGGTGCCGCGCAGGTTGTCGATGTGCAGGCTGACGAGGGCGTGGTTGACGAAACCCTGGAAGAATTCCTGGAACAGGTCGACGTCGAAGCCGCCCACGGTGGCGCGGGTGTAGGGCACGTGCATCTGCAGGCCGGGGCGGCCGGAGAAGTCGATGACCACACGCGACAGCGCCTCATCCAGCGGGACATAGGCGTGGCCGTAGCGACGGATGCCTTTTTTGTCGCCGATGGCCTTGGCGAAAGCCTGGCCGAGGGTGATACCGACATCCTCCACCGTGTGGTGGTCGTCGATATGCAGGTCGCCCTTGCTGACGATATCCAGGTCGATCAGCCCATGACGGGCGATCTGGTCCAGCATGTGCTCAAGAAAAGGTACACCGATATCAAATCGGGCCTTTCCGGTGCCATCCAGGTTGATCGAGGCTTTGATCTGGGTTTCCAGAGTGTCGCGCTCGACGGACGCCTTACGTTCGGCCATCACCAGCTCCGCAAAATCATTGGGCGAAAAAGGCAGCCATTATAGGGGCGCGGGCGCTAAACAGAAACATCGAAGGGGATAAGACTGACGAGTTGAAGCGAGGAAGGTCGACGCTAGACATGTGCATACAAGCGGGCGCTCCAGGATGGTGCGCCCGCCTGCAGTCAACTTAGTGGAACAGTACCGCCGTCTTCTGCAGGGTCACCCACACACCCCACGCCAACGGAATACCCACCACCAACCAGGCCGCGACAGCCAGCGGCTTGCTGCCGGCGGAGGCTTTCCACTCCAGCACGGTGCTCGAATCGGCACCCTTGTCATGGCCCAGCGCCTGTTCGGTGGCCAGTTCGGCGTCGCTCATGAAGTACTTGTCGGCCACCGGGCGCACCAGCAGGTTGCAGATGAAACCCAGCACCAGCAGGCCGGCGAGGATGTACAAGGTGATGTCGTAGGCGGCGGCGCGTTCGACGCCGATGCTCAACTGATATTCACGCAGGTAGTTCACCAACACCGGGCCCAGCACGCCCGCCGCAGCCCAGGCAGTCAGCAGGCGACCATGGATCGCGCCGACCATCTGGGTGCCGAACAGGTCGGCCAGGTAAGCCGGAACCGTCGCAAAACCGCCGCCGTACATCGACAGGATGATGCAGAACGCCGCCACGAACAGCGCCACGTTGCCCAGGTGCCCAAGGTTC
Source organism: Pseudomonas sp. GW704-F2 (assembly GCF_059423025.1). Taxonomy (NCBI): domain Bacteria; kingdom Pseudomonadati; phylum Pseudomonadota; class Gammaproteobacteria; order Pseudomonadales; family Pseudomonadaceae; genus Pseudomonas; species Pseudomonas sp. GW704-F2. The sequence continues at coordinate 13,687 of NZ_JBWKXO010000038.1, forward strand.
GGGATCAGCGCATACAGGGCAAAGCCCAGGGCGAAGAACACGAAGTAGGTGTTTTTACGGCCCAGGTAATCGGAGAACGACGCCCAGAAGAACCGGCCACCGATGTTGAACAGGCTCAACAGCCCGGTAAAGCCCGCCGCGATCGCCGCGATCGAGGCCAGTTGCCCGGCATTCAGTTGGCCGAACGGCACATCCACACCCAGCAACTTGCCGCCGAACACTTCCTGCAGCAGCGGCGAAGCCATGCCGAGGATGCCGATACCGGCCGATACGTTCAGGCACAGCACCAGCCATACCAGACGGAATTGCGGGGTTTTCCAGGCGACGTTCACGTGAACGTGACGATGGGTGATCATCGCATTGCTGGCTTTTTTCACCGGCGCGGTCCAGCCCTCAGGCTTCCAGCCGGTCGGCGGAACGCGGTAGGACAGCGCGCCACCGATCATGAACACGAAGTAAATCGCCGCCATCACCAGAAAGCTCTGCCACACGCCGACGCTGGTCGGCGAAGCGAAGTGCCCCATCAGCGCTGCCGCCAGGGGAGCCCCCACCATCGCGCCGCCGCCGAAGCCCATGATCGCCATGCCGGTGGCCATGCCGCGCTTGTCCGGGAACCACTTGATCAGGGTCGACACGGGCGAGATATAACCCAGGCCCAGGCCGATACCGCCAATGACCCCGGAGCCGATCCACATCAGCCAGATCTGGTGGGTATAAATCCCCAGCGCCGAAATCAGCAGGCCGCCACACCAGCACAGCGCCGAGACGACGCCCGCCTTGCGTGGCCCGGCATGTTCCAGCCAGCCGCCCCAGATCGCTGCCGAGCAGCCCAGGAAGATGAAGAACAGGGTGTAGATCCAGCCCAGCATGGAGATCGGCCAGTCGCATTGGGACGAAAAAACCTGAGCGATAAAGCTCATATCCGGCGCACAGGCGACCGGCGCGCTGATCCCCAGCGCCTTGGACAGCGGCAACCAGAACACAGAGAAGCCGTAGGCCATGCCGATACACAGGTGAATGGCCAGAGCGGCCGGTGGAACCAGCCAGCGGTTGAACCCGGGCTTGGCGATGATGCGCTCCTTGGACAGGAACGCAGGCTGCGCGGCAGCAATACCCGCCGCAGTGCTAGTGCTCATTGGTGTTTCCCCCAGTTATTAGTATGTGTTCGTCAGGCGCGCTCTCCTTCGGCCTTGCACGCAGAGCGTGGCCGTTTTGTTGAATAAAGCTCCATTTAAAGCGCGACGTTACGTCGCAGAAGGCGGACGAACGCGCAGAGATTAGCATCAGTGGATGACAGAAAAACCAAAATGCCACTACCTTTCGCGGATTTTTTGTGTTTTTTGACGCCAAAATACCGCCCCCCTGCGCTAGATACAATGTAACGATCCGTGAACTGACGCAGGCCATCGGGCGCTATACTCTGCGGCTAAATTTTGAAATCGACATACAAGGACTCGCCCATGAAAGCGTTCGGCAAAATCCTGGGTCTGGTACTTCTCGGGCTGTTGCTGATCATTGTGGCTCTCGGCTTTGCCCTGACCCATCTCTTCGATCCCAACGACTACAAAGACGAGATTCGCCAGATTGCCCGCGACAAGGCCCACATCGAGCTGACGCTCAATGGCGACATCGGCTGGAGCCTGTTCCCCTGGCTGGGCCTGGAACTGCACGAAGCCAGCGTCGCGACCCTGACCAACCCGACCCAGCCGTTCGCCGATCTGCAGATGCTCGGCCTGTCGGTACGCGTGTTGCCGCTGCTGCGCCGCGAAGTGCAGATGAGCGATGTGCGCGTCGAAGGCCTGAACCTGCGCCTCAACCGCGACAAGCAAGGCCACGGCAACTGGGAAGACATCGGCAAGAACGCCCCCGAGGCGCCCACCGCTACGCCAACCCCCGTGCAAGCGACGGCACCGGTGACCGAGGTGAAGGCAGAGAAACCGCCGCAGCCCATCCGCCTGGACATCGACAGCCTGACCATCAACAACGCCCGCATCGAATACAACGATGAAGAGACCGGCAAGCAGTTCAGCGCCGAAAGCATCCAGCTGAGTGCGGGCGCCATCCACGAAGGGGCGAGCATTCCGCTGAAGCTCACCGCGTTCCTCGGCAGCAACCAGCCGGTCATGCGCGTCAAGACCGAACTCAACGGCAACCTGCGCATTCAGCGGGCGCTCAAGCGTTATCAGTTCGAAGACATGCGGTTCAGCGGCGAAGCCACCGGCGAGCCGCTGCAAGGCAAAACCGTGACCTTCTCCACCCAGGGCCAACTGCTGGTGGACCTGGCGGCCAACATTGCCGAGTGGACCAACCTGAAACTCTCGGCCAACCAGTTGCGCGCCCTCGGCGAACTGAAGGTCAACGACCTGGACAAGACCCCGCAGCTCAGCGGCGCCCTGTCGATCGCCCAGTTCGACCTGGCCAAGTTCCTCGACAGCATCGGCAACCCGCTGCCACCGATGGCCGAGGGCAGCCTGAGCAAAGTCGAGCTGGTCAGCCGCCTCCAAGGCACGCCGACCCGCCTGGCCCTGGAAGACCTCAACCTGAAACTCGACGGCAGCACCTTCACCGGCCGCGTTGCCGTGGACGATTTCGCCAAGCAATCGCTGCGCGTGCAACTCAAGGGCGACACCTTCAACGCCGACAATTACCTGCCGGCCAAGTCCGAGTCCGCCAAGGGGGCAACCGCCGCACGCCAGGCCGAAGTGCAGAACAGCGAAGCCGGCGCCATGGCCGCCGGTGGCACCACACCGCTGCCGGACGCCCCGACCAAAGGCGCCTGGAGCACCGACAAGCTGCTGCCGCTGACCCGCCTGCGCACGCTGGACGTGGAGGCCGACCTGGCCTTCGGCCAACTGACCCTGAGCAAGCTGCCGATCCAGAACGCCATGCTCAAGGCCAGCGGCCTCGACGGCCAGCTCAAGCTCGACAGCCTGAGCGGCGGCCTCTACAACGGCAGCTTCCAGGCCAATGGCAGCCTCGATGTACGCCAGGACATTCCAGTGCTGGCCCTGCAAAGCCAGATCAAGCAAGTGCCGGTCGAGCGCATCCTGCAAGCCCAGGGGCAGACGCCGCCGGTCAAGGGCCAGATCACCCTCGACAGCAACCTCAGCGGCCGCGGCAACAGCCAAAAGGCACTGATCGACAGCCTCAACGGCAACGCCAGCTTCGTGATCAACAACGGCGTGCTGCTCAACGCCAACCTTGAACAGCAACTGTGTACCGGCATCGCCCTGCTCAACCGCAAGACCTTGAGCAGCGAGCCACGGGCCAAGGACACCCCGTTCCAGGAACTCAGGGGCAACCTGACGTTGCGCAACGGCGTGGCCAACAACCCCGACCTGAAGGTGCGTATCCCCGGCCTTACGGTCAACGGCAACGGCGACATCGACCTGCGCGTGCTGGGCATGGATTATCGCGTCGGCATCATCGTCGAGGGCGATCAACGCGAAGTGCCGGACCCCGCCTGCGAGGTAGGCGCCAACTTCCAGGGCATCGAAGTGCCGCTGCGCTGCCGTGGCCCGCTGGAGCTGGGCGCCAAGGCGTGCCGCCTGGACAAGGACGGCCTCGGCCAGGTCGCCATCAAGGCCGCTGGCAACCGCCTCAACGAGAAGCTGGAAGAGAAGCTCGACAAAGTTAACCCGCAGTTGAAAGACGCGTTGAAAGGCCTGTTCAAACGATGAGAAACGAGCAGTTTTCCGAGGCGGTACTGAACTGGTACGAGCGCCACGGTCGCCATGACCTGCCCTGGCAACAGGGCATCACGCCCTACCGGGTGTGGGTTTCGGAGATCATGCTGCAACAGACCCAGGTCAGCACCGTGCTCAATTACTTCGACCGTTTCATGGCCTCCCTGCCAACGGTCGAAGCCCTGGCGGCCGCGCCGGAAGACGAGGTGCTGCACCTGTGGACCGGCCTCGGCTATTACACCCGGGCGCGCAACCTGCAGAAGACCGCGAAGATTGTCGTGGCCGAGTACGGCGGCGAGTTTCCCCGCGACGTGGAAAAACTCACCGAACTGCCCGGCATCGGCCTGTCCACCGCCGGCGCGATCGCCAGCCTGAGCATGGGCCTGCGCGCGCCGATCCTCGATGGCAACGTCAAACGCGTGCTGGCACGCTTTACCGCGCAGGAGGGCTACCCCGGCGAACCCAAAGTGGCCAAACAGCTCTGGGCCACCGCAGAGCGCTTCACGCCCCATGATCGCGTCAACGCCTACACCCAGGCGATGATGGACATGGGCGCCACCCTGTGTACCCGCAGCAAGCCCAGTTGCCTGTTATGCCCGCTGGAAAAAGGCTGCGAAGCCCACATGCTCGGCCTGGAGACGCGCTACCCGATCCCCAAGCCGCGCAAGACCATCCCCCAGAAGCGCACGCTGATGCCCATGCTGGCCAATGGCGACGGCGCGATCCTGCTTTACCGTCGCCCGTCCACGGGCCTGTGGGGCGGTTTGTGGAGCCTGCCGGAGCTGGACGACCTGCAAGACCTCGAACACCTCGCCCACCAGCACGCGCTGGAGCTGGGCAAACAACAGGAACTGCCGGGGCTGATCCACACCTTCAGCCACTTCCAGCTGGCCATCGAACCCTGGCTGGTCCAGGTCGAGGAATCCGCCCATCACGTGGCCGAGGCCGACTGGCTCTGGTATAACCTCGCCACCCCGCCGCGCCTGGGCCTTGCCGCCCCGGTGAAAAAACTGCTGAAGCGCGCGGCCGACGTATTGAACGCAGGAGTTTCGTCATGACCCGCACCATCATCTGCCGCAAGTACCACGAAGAACTGCCCGCCCTGGAGCGCGCCCCGTTCCCGGGTGCCAAGGGCCAGGACATTTTCGATCACGTCTCCGCCAAGGCCTGGGCCGACTGGCAGAAACACCAGACCCTGCTGATCAACGAAAAACGCCTGAACATGATGAACGCCGAAGACCGCAAATACCTGCAAGGCGAGATGGACAAGTTCTTTTCCGGCGAGGATTACGCCAAGGCCGAAGGCTACGTGCCGCCTGCTCAATAATTGAGCAAAAACCGGGGTCGGCACGTAAGCGACGGTAATAATTAAATATTTTTTGAAAACTTGCTTGACGACCCCCTGAAAAACCCGTTTAATGCGCCCCGTTGCCCAGATAGCTCAGTCGGTAGAGCAGGGGATTGAAAATCCCCGTGTCGGCGGTTCGATTCCGTCTCTGGGCACCACTATTAAGTTTCAGGTGGTGCAACGATCATCTGAAACACCCAAAAAACCCGCCTAGTGCGGGTTTTTTGTTGCCTTCGATTTACCCATCCCGAACCGGGGTGGCTCACCGTCACCCCAGTACGCAATACCCGCCTCGCGCCGCCTACTTGAGCAAGAACACCAACAGCGGATTGTCGTTCAGTCGCCCGTTGAACATCGGCGCCAGGTGTTCCACCGGTGTGCCCTTCAACTGCTCGGTTTCCTTGCGCGCCACGATCACCCAGGACGGCCGTGGCAGCGAGTCCAACTGATCGAGCTGGTTACGCCCGATGAACAGCGGTTGCTCGTCGTGATCCAGGTTCATCATGTAGCGCACTGCCCAGGTGTCCCGCGCAAGGCCGACAAACACCAACGGTCCAGGCTCTTGTGCGCGAAGCGCTTCCACCTGACTGACAAATTGCCGGGTGTCGAACTGCAGGTCCTTGGCCGGCTCTACCACGGTCACCAGCAACAACCACTGCGCCGCCAGTGCGATCGCGCTGAGCCACACCAAACGCCCGGCGCGACGCCAGGCGATCAATGCTGCCCCCTGCAGGATCACCAGCACGCCGATCAGCAACGGCAACGAAACGTCCGGCCAGTAACCGTGCTTCTGCCACCCATGTCGACACACGAAGACTACAACCACGCACAACGCCGGCAGCGCCGCGACGAGCCATGTGTAACAGCGACGCACCCCGACGAACCAGTTCTGTGCGTGGAGCAGCCCATAGGCGGCGACAGCGGCAAACATCGGCACCATGGGCAGGATGTAATAAGCGCGCTTGAAGTGCGGCACCGACAGCCCGAGCAGAATCATCAAGCCGCAGGCGCCGAGCCGCACGACCAGTTGCACGTCGTCATTGCCCCAGCGTTCCGGCCAGCGATGACGCAACGCAACCATGCTCGCCAACGCCATGGGGACCACCGGGAAGTAACGGTACAGACTCAGCTGGAAGTAGAAATAGAACGGCTCGCCGATTTCATCGAGGCGCCCGCCGACCTGCATCTTGAACACTTCATCGGCAAAGGCCTGGCCCCCACTGATCCGCGCCAACCGCATCAGCAGCCACCAGCAACACGCCAACAGCAGCAACCCGATAACGCCGTGGATCAGCACTTGCCTGACCCGCTCCCCCGGACGACCCAACGCCCAATACACACAGGCCACCCCACAGACTTCGATCAAGCCCAATGGCCCGCGAATCGCAAAGCCCAGGATAAACAGCGGGAACACCGCCAACTGCCGCAGCCGCGAGCCAAGGCGTTCGCCACTGTGCAGCAGGTAGAAGCTGCCTACGCACAACAGCGCCACCATCTGATCCAGGCACACCGAGCGCGACTTTTCGAGCAACTGGGTGGTGAGCAAGGTCAGCAGCACCGTCAACAGCGCCCAGGCGCGACTGGAAGGCACCAGCAAGCGATAGATCAGCGCCACCACTCCGGCAGAGGCCAGCGCAGTGGGCAGGACATTCGCCAGGTGGTTGGGCGCACCGAACAGCCGGGCGAATACAAAACTGAAGAACGTCGCCGTACCGGGATAATCCGCGTAGGGCTGGCCGTAGGTAGTGGGGAAAAGACTCGCCCCATGGCGAAACATTTCCTGCATGAACAACGCCCAGCGCCCGTCAAACCCCTGAGGCTGCTGGTCCCAGATCCCCAACGTAAATAACAACAAAGCAATCAGAAAAATGCCCAGAGACTCCAGGCGAAAAGAGTTGCGCTGATCCATCGGTTGTCCTGCCAGGTAGTGAGCGGCGGCTTATGGTGCCCAACACATCCCAAATAGCGCCTGAACAACCCTGAACATTCATGTGCCCGGCCGATCTGCGCGCCACACCAGCATCGGGATCAGGCGAACGTAGATCAGCTCGCCAATCAACTCGACCAGGGTTTGCAGGATCACCGCCGTCGCCGCCAACCCGCGCACGCCTTCGGGCAACGCCAGCGCCAGGGGCAACACCACCAGCGAGTTACGCGTCGCCGCGCTGAACGTCACCGCGCGCGCCGTCACCGCCGGCAGCGCGAACAGGCGCGCGGCGAACATCCCCATCAATGGCGCCAACAGCACGAAGCCAACGTAGACCGGAATCACCGGCAGCAACAGGCTGATATCGCGCACCACCGCGGTGATTTGCGAACCGATCACCACAAACAGCACCGCGGCCATCGCCGGCACCGGCAACCAGGCCCAGGCATCGTTCCAGGCGTTGACGACCGAGGATCGCCGCGCCAGCGAGGTGGTGATCACCGCCAGCACCATCGGTACCACGATCAATAACAGGAACGCCTCGACAAACGGCCGCACCTCCACCACCACCGCGGACTGCGCGCCCAACATCAACCCCAGGTACACCGGCAACAACACCAACTGCAACAGCAGCAGCAGCGGAGTCGCGGCCAGCATCAAGCGCGAATCGCCCTTGCCGATATGGGTAAACACCACCACGTAGTCGATACACGGCGTCAGCAACACCAGCAACGCCCCCACCAGCAACGCCGGGCGCTCCACCAGGCCACGCGTCAGTAGCCACACCAGCACGGGCACGAGAACAAAATTGGCCAGCAGCAACGCCGCCAGGAACCGCTGGTTGCCCACGCCTTGGCGCAGTTGCAGAAACGGGATTTGCAGGAACATCGCATACATCAGCACCGCGATGGCCGGCGTGACCAGCACGCCGAGGCCATGCGCCAATGACGGCGCGAGCAGACCGAAAGCGGCGGCCAGGAGGACGCTGGCGAAGTAGAGGGGAATCTGGTGGTGTTCGAGGGTGTCGCGGGTCATCAGGACGCTCTCGCTGATTGCAAAGGCGCAAGCCTAAGCATCTACTGGCGTGAGGTCGAGTGGTGTGGCCCGATCACATCCCTGGGATATTCCTGGCGAGTGTGTAACACCATCACTATCTCAACGTGCTCCGTCACCCGATAGACCCCCAGGTAGTTTGGATGAACAACCATTTCCCGAGTACCAGACAAGCGACCGTGCTTGAATCCGTATGGCAACGGTCGTAGCTGGCAGCTTGCTCTTCTGTTTCAAACTCCGAAACGATGGGAGAACGTGGAATGCTCATAGAGACCTCCGTAATGGATGCCTGCCAGTCTAATCTGTCCATGGTTGGCTGTCGTTTCTCTCAGATGCGTGGTTTTTTCGGAACAAGCCACTGTGCGCGGGCGTTGTAGGCGTTGTGAGCGCCAGAGATTAGTGAGTCAGCGGAACGAAGTACAAGTGCTGGCAAACTGGCCAACCGTTACCAAAAATAAAAAATCGGCACAGGCCCAAAACGATGAATTTGAATGATGCCTCTTCGCTAACGCCTGCAACTCAACCCAGCCAAAACACTTCCTTCAGAGCACCCGCCGCAGACGGCTACCCGCTTGGCGGCTTCACCTGGCGCCACATCCGAAGCGACCCTACACGCCCGGTCGTCATCATCAACGCCGCCACCTCCGTGCGCTGTCGCCACTATTCACGCTTCGCCGACTACCTGTTCGCCAACGGCTTCGATGTCATCACCTACGACTATCGCGGCATCGGCGAGTCCCGCCGTGGCTCGCTGCGAGGCTTCAAGGCCTCATGGTCGGATTGGGGCCGCCTGGATTTCGAGGCGATATTGCAGCGGGCGCAGCGCGAGTTCCCGGGGCAGCCGATCGACGTGGTCGGTCACAGCTTCGGCGGCTGTGCAGCGGGGCTGGGGGCGTCCGGCGCAGTGATCCGGCGCCTGGTGACGGTGGGCGCGCAATTCGCCTACTGGCGCGATTACGCCGCGAGCGGGCGCTGGCGCATGGTTGGCAAGTGGCATGTGGTGATGCCACTGGTGACGGCGCTGTTCGGCTACTTCCCGGGCAAGCGCCTGGGCTGGCTGGAGGATACGCCGGCCGGCGTGGTACGGGACTGGAGCGCGCCGACGCCGAGCTATGAAACACGGCCCAGCGGGCGCGCCTTGGGTGAACTGCCGTTTGCCCGGCTAACGGCGCAGGTGCTGGCGATCAGCATCACCGACGATCCCTTCGGCACCGTGCCGGCCATCGAGCGCTTGCTGAGCTACTTCGCCAGCAGCGAACGCACTCACCTGCGCATCGCCCCTGACGATATCGGAGAAACACAGGTCGGACATTTCGCGTTCTTTCGCAGCGAGTATGAGGATCGGCTGTGGCCGATTGCGCTGGCATGGCTGAAGCACGGCGCGCTAACACCCGGCACACCGGGCCGTCGCATGACGGCGCGCGTCTAGAACCCCTTGGGATTTCCCTCAACCTGCGCTTCAATACCCACCCAGATCCTGAACCAAGGACGTGAGCCCATGGCCTCGCCGAACAAGCAGCAAAAACGTGCCCACCGGGCAAAGGCCAAGGCCAAGCAAAACCGTACCCAACGCGCCGTCGCGAGCAAGCCGGATGCATTTGCCGGCGATGACAGCCGCATCGATCTTGAGTCGGTGGATTTGACTGAATTGTTTGTCGAAATGCGTACTGCCGGCGAAATCAGCCAGCAAGCGCTGTGCGCGGCATTCCTGGCGCACCCGCTGTTGGCATTGGTGCTGGAGCAGGAAGGCGAAGAAGAGGCCACCGACTTTATCCTGGCGGCACTGATCGAATATCGGCAGTGGGCTACCGACACCGAGGATGAAGCGGCAGCCCTGGCGTGGGTCGAGTCGCCGCAGTTCCAGGCGGATTACGTCGCCGCATCCCAGGCGCTGGTGATTTCCCAAGACTGACGCAAAACGCAATGTGGGAGGGGGCTTGCCCCCGATTGCAGTGTGCCAGTCGACATCTAATTGACTGATACACCGCTATCGGGGGCAAGCCCCCTCCCACATTTGAACTGCGGCGCAATCAAGCACCGCACTCCATCACATCAATTCAGTACTGCAGCGCCTACGCTCTGGGCCTTGCGACGGCTCGAAACGAGCAGCCCCGCCGCCACCACCAGCAAGCTCAAGACCCCGGTCGCGATGATCTCGACCCGATGGGCTTCCTGGAACAGCATGATCCCCAGCGTACCGACGATGAACACCATCACCGCGTAGGTCAGGCCTGGGAACAACCACATTTTGAACGCGAGCGTCTCGCCCGCCGCAGTACGCTTCTGACGCATGCGCAGTTGCGACACCGCAATCACCAGGTACACCAGCAACGCAATGGCGCCGGAACTGGCGAGCAGGAATTCGAACACCGCCGCCGGTGCCACGTAGTTGGCGAAGACCGCCAGGAACGCTGCGCCGGTGGACAGCATCACCGCCCAGTAAGGCGTGCCGCTTTTGTTGGTGCGCTTGGACACGGCGGGTGCATCACCACGACGGCCCAGGGAAAACAGCATGCGCGAGGCGGTGTACAGCGCCGAGTTGAGGCAGCTGGTCACGGCAACCAAGACCACAAGGTCAACGATCAGCTTGGCATTCGGGATACCCATGCTTTCCAGCACTGTCTGGTAGGAACCTACGGCAGCCAGGGTCGGATCGTTCCAAGGCACCAGGGACACCACGATGAAGATCGACAGCAGGTAGAACAAACCAATCCGCCAGATCACCGAGTTGGTGGCCTTGGTGATCTGCTGGCCCGGGTCCTTCGACTCGGCGGCCGCGATGGTGACAATCTCGGTGCCCATGAACGAGAACATGGTGGTCAGGATGGCCGCCAGCACAGCGCCCATGCCGTTCGGCATGAAGCCCTGGGTGTCGAACAGGTGCGAGACACCGCTGACCTGGCTGGTCGGCAGGAAGCCGAAGATCGCCAGCAGGCCGAGGATCACAAAGCCCACGATCGCGACGACTTTGATCAGCGCGAACCAGAACTCGAACTCACCGTAGTGTTTCACGCTGAACAGGTTGGTCGCCGTCAGCAGCAAGGTGATGATCAGGGTAAACGCCCAGATGGCCACGCCGGGGAACCAGGCATGGAGGATGGTCGCGGCGGCGTTGGCTTCCAATGGAATCACCAGCACCCAGAACCACCAGTACAGCCAGCCGATGGTGAAACCGGCCCAGTGACCGATCGCCCGATCGGCGTAGGTAGAGAACGAACCGGTGTCCGGCGACGCCACGGCCATTTCGGCCAACATCCGCATCACCAAGACCACCAGCGCACCGGCGGCGGCATACGCCAGCAGTACCGCAGGGCCGGCGGCGGCGATCGCGTGGCCGGAGCCGACAAACAAACCGGCACCGATGACGCCGGCAATCGACAACATGGTGACGTGACGCGGTTTGAGCCCCTGTTCGAGGTCATTGGAGCTATGCGTACTACTCATTGACACACCTTTAAACGAGGAATTGCGAAAACGGTCCGCCCGGCGCGTGCCTTTTACGTGAAAAGAAACAAACAGGGCGTTCTTTATTTTTTACGCAATATTTGCGCCAAAATGTTACAAAACCCCGATTGACGCGGGCTGTAGGACGATCCAGCAGCCCTCGCAAGTCATTGAGAATGCTGGCATTCCGCTACAGCGTTACCGAGCGACTCACTTTTACCCGAACGCGCGCACCACAAATACACACAAAAAGTACGTGACGCCCCATAAAAGGGCCGATGATCACCGTTTGCCCGGTTAACCCTTCCAACACCCGCCCAAAGCTGGCACCATCGCGCCCTTTTTCACGCGAAGCCTGCGGGTTTTTCAGGTTCAAACGGCTGTTCGGTTGTTGATGGCGCGACACGCCGCTGTGTCGATGCGACACCTTGCCGCAGACCACCTGTTAAGCATCCGCCGCGCTGTTGGCTGCCATCCGGACGCTATGCTAGGTTGGCGCCTCGCCAGGAAGGCGACCCAACAGCAGGAACGCAACGAACACAATGAGGACCGCACATGGCTCTGGCCGCGCCCGCGCTTGAAATCCGCAACTTGCATAAACGCTATGGTGAGCTGGAGGTACTCAAAGGTATCTCGCTGACCGCTCGCGACGGCGATGTGATCTCGATCCTGGGTTCCTCCGGTTCCGGCAAGTCCACATTCCTGCGCTGCATCAACCTGCTGGAAAACCCGCACCAGGGCCAGATCCTGGTGGCCGGCGAAGAGCTCAAGCTCAAGGCCGCGAAGAACGGCGAGCTGATAGCCGCCGACGGCAAGCAGATCAACCGCCTGCGCAGCGAAATCGGTTTTGTGTTTCAAAACTTTAACCTGTGGCCGCACATGAGCATCCTCGACAACATCATCGAGGCCCCACGCCGTGTGCTCGGCCAGAGCAAGGCCGAAGCCATCGAAGTGGCCGAAGCCCTGCTGGCCAAGGTCGGCATCGGCGACAAGCGTCACGCCTACCCCGCGCAATTGTCCGGCGGCCAGCAGCAGCGGGCGGCCATCGCGCGTACCCTGGCGATGCAGCCGAAAGTCATCCTGTTCGACGAACCCACCTCGGCCCTTGACCCGGAAATGGTCCAGGAAGTACTTAATGTGATCCGCGCGCTGGCCGAAGAAGGCCGCACCATGCTGCTGGTCACCCATGAAATGGGCTTCGCCCGCCAGGTGTCCAGTGAAGTGGTGTTCTTGCACCAAGGCCTGGTCGAAGAGCAAGGATCGCCACAGCAGGTGTTTGAAAACCCGCTTTCGGCGCGCTGCAAACAATTCATGTCCAGCAACCGCTAACGGAGCAACATGCATGCAGAACTATAAAAAATTCCTTCTGGCCGCGGCCGTTTCGATGGCGTTCAGCGCCTCGGCCATGGCAGAAACCCTGAAAATGGGGATCGAAGCGGCCTACCCGCCGTTCAACAATAAAGATGCCAGCGGCAACGTCGTCGGCTTCGACAAAGACATCGGCGACGCCCTGTGCGCCAAGATGAAAGTCGAGAAGTGCGAAGTGTATGTATCGGACTGGGACGGCATCATCCCGGCGCTGAACGCGAAGAAATTCGACTTCCTGGTGTCCTCGCTGTCGATCACCGACGAACGCAAGCAGGCCGTCGACTTCACCGACCCGTACTACTCCAACAAGCTGCAGTTCATCGCACCTAAAGCCACGGCAGACTTCAAGACCGACGCGGCCTACCTGAAAGGCAAGATCATCGGCGCACAACGCGCGACGTTGGCCGGCACCTACCTGGAAGACAAGCTGCCAGACACCACCAGCAAGCTCTACGACACCCAGGAAAACGCCTACCTCGACCTGACGTCCGGCCGCCTGGACGGCATCCTCGCCGACAAGTACGTGCAGTACGAATGGCTCAAGAGCAAAGACGGTTCTGCCTACGAATTCAAGGGCGACCCGGTGGTCGAGAGCGACAAGATCGGTATCGCCGTGCGCAAAGGCGACCCGCTGCGTGAACGCCTGAACAAAGCCCTGGCAGAGATCAAGGCCGACGGCACCTACAAGAAGATCAACGACAAGTACTTCCCTTTCAGCATCGAATGATCTGAACGGTATGCCCGACGCGCTCCCAGGGGCGCGTCGGCTTTCAGCTTTGCCTGCCGCGATATGAAAACACCATGAATTTCGATCTCTACGGATTCGGCCCGGCGCTCGCCGCTGGCGCGCTGATGACCGTCAAGCTGGCGCTCACGGCCCTGTGCCTGGGGCTGGTACTCGGCCTGGCCGGCGCTTTGGCCAAGACGTCCCCATACAAGCTGCTGCAGTGGCTGGGCGGGACTTACTCGACCCTCGTTCGCGGTATTCCCGAACTGTTGTGGGTGTTGCTGATTTATTTCGGCACGGTCAACCTGATGCGTGCCCTCGGGGAGTTTTTCGGTAACCCCGACCTTTCCCTCAGCGCCTTCGCCGCCGGGGTCATCGCCCTGGGCCTGTGCTTTGGCGCCTACGCCACGGAAGTGTTCCGTGGCGCGATCCTCGCCATTCCCAAGGGCCACCGTGAAGCCGGTGTGGCATTGGGCCTGTCGAAGTTTCGCATCTTCACCCGCTTGATCATGCCGCAGATGTGGCGCATCGCCCTGCCGGGCCTGGGCAACCTGTTCATGATCCTGATGAAAGACACCGCGCTGGTATCGGTGATCGGCCTCGAAGAAATCATGCGCCATGCGCAGATCGGCGTGACCGTGACCAAGCAGCCGTTCACCTTCTTCATGGTGGCGGCGTTCATGTACCTGGGCCTCACCGTGCTGGCCATGACTGGCATGCACTTCCTGGAAAAACGCGCCAGTCGCGGCTTTGCAAGGAGCACCCAATGAACGGCGACTACAGCTGGCTGTCCCATTTCGACCTGGGCCTGAACTGGGCCGTGATCATCAAGTGGCTGCCCAAACTGGCCCAGGGCGCGACCCTCACCCTCGAGCTGGTGGCCATTGCGGTGATTGCCGGCCTGCTGCTGGCGATCCCGCTGGGCATCGCCCGCTCTTCGCGCCGCTGGTACGTGCGGACCCTGCCCTATTGCTACATTTTCTTCTTTCGCGGCACGCCGTTGCTGGTGCAACTGTTCCTGGTCTACTACGGCCTGGCGCAGTTCGATGCGGTGCGTAACAGCTTCATGTGGCCGTACCTGCGCGATCCGTTCTGGTGCGCCACCGCCACCATGACCCTGCACACCGCCGCCTATATCGCCGAAATCCTGCGCGGTGCGATCCAGGCCATCCCGCCGGGTGAAATCGAAGCGGCGCGGGCCCTGGGCATGTCCAAGCCGAAGACGCTGTTCTACATCATCCTGCCGCGCGCCGCGCGCATCGGCCTGCCGGCGTACAGCAACGAAGTGATCCTGATGCTCAAGGCCAGCGCCCTGGCCAGCACCGTGACGCTGCTCGAACTGACCGGCATGGCGCGCACCATCATTGCGCGCACATACCTGCCAGTGGAGATCTTCTTCGCCGCCGGGATGTTCTACCTGCTGATGGCCTATGTGCTGGTGCGCGGTTTCAAACTGCTGGAACGCTGGCTGCGGGTCGATGCCTGCCAGGGACGTTGAAGCGCACTTCCAGGCGCTGGATGCGTTCCTCAGCGAACACCAGGGGCTGTGGCGACCACGGCCCTTCACGCATCGCCAGTTACCCTGGGAATCCCAACATCCCGCGCTCGCCCAGTGGCTGCGCCGGCGCTCGCTGGCCGACGCGGAAAGCAGCCACAACCGGCCCCATGAGCTGCCCGCCCCGGCGCCTTTTCCACAGCTGGCCGCGCAGGCGCTGCGCCTCAGTGCTGTGGATAAGTTACCGACGCAGCCCCTGGCACCCGCCCGCCAGCGCCTGAACGTCGATGTGCCCGGCCGCAAGTGGCAACAGATCGAAGCCTTCGGCGCCGCCCTGGGGTTCGCGCAACTACCGCGGCACTGGCTGGACTGGTGCGCCGGCAAAGGCCACCTCGGCCGCCGCCTGCTGCACAGCGGGCAGCAACTGACCTGCCTGGAATACGATCCGGCCCTGATCGCCGCCGGGCAGGCCTTGAGCGACCACCATCAACTGCCCGTCACCCATCACCTGCAAGACGTACTGGCCGACGTGACGGTCAGCGCCGAACACACACCCGTCGCCCTGCACGCCTGCGGCGACCTGCACGTGCGCCTGCTGCAACTGGCCAGCACTGCTGGCTGCAAGCAACTGGCGCTGGCACCCTGCTGCTACAACCGCATCCGCACCGACCGCTATCAGCCACTGTCGAGCGTCGGCCGCGCTTCGGCGTTGCGCTTATCGGTGGATGACCTGGGGCTGCCCCTCAGTGAAACCGTCACTGCCGGCAAGCGGGTGCGCCGGCAACGGGATACGTCCATGGCCAGGCGCCTGGGTTTCGATCACTTGCAGCGCCAATTGCGCCATTGCGACACGTACCTGCCCACGCCGTCCCTGCCCGCCAGTTGGCTGGATAAACCCTTCGCCGACTATTGCCGCGAGTTGGCCGGCCTCAAAGGTTTATCCACAGGCGAGCAGGATTGGACAGCGCTGGAGGCACACGGCTGGCGGCGCTTGGCCGAGGTCAGAAACCTGGAACTGCTGCGAGGGTTGTTCCGCCGCCCGCTGGAGCTGTGGCTGGTGCTGGATCGGGCTCTGTTTCTGCGGGAACAGGGCTACACCGTGGCGGTAGGCAGCTTCTGCGAAACCACCCTGACCCCACGCAACCTTATGGTGCTGGCTGAGCGCGATTAAAGCGCATTTTTTCCTACGCGCGCCCTGTGGATAACTCTGTTGATGAAATCCTTACAGAAGCTGTAACCATCTGCGCTACAGGCCAAATGCCATACTGATCATTTTTTGTGCAGCGAATAAAACGCACGCAAAACAGGCGGTTGCGCCATATTGAGAATGGCTCCACCCAGACCCCACTCGATGCCATCGGCGACCTGCCGATTGTGCATAAGCATTTCGCGTTCAGCGCATAAAGCGTGATTTAGCGGGCTTTTTTCCGTGCGATCAACAACCGGCACAGCCTCTTGAGATCGTCGCAGGCGGCGCTCGCCGCCAAGTTATCCAGCGGGTCCGTGGCAAAGGCCAGGGCTTCGCTGATCGATGGATCGCGATGCACCACGTCCAACGGATTGTCGCCCAGGCGCAGTTTGAAGGCATTGACCATGTCCCGGCTGAACGCCGAGTTTTCTTCCAGTTGATTGATCACATAGTGGCAATGTGGCGGGTGTTCACGCTCAAGATAAGGCGCCAGCACCGCGTCCAACTGGTCAAGCGTGCCGAGGCATGCGGCATTCGGCTGGACGACGACCAATACGCTATCGGCCACGCTCAACGCTTGATGCAGATAGACGTTATTACCGGCGGGGGTGTCGATGAGCATGAGCGGGCGCTCGCTCAACCCCAGGGTCGACAGGTGCTGCGCCAACCACTCCGGTTCACGCGTGAGCCAACGTTGCAGGTTGTCCTTCTGCTTGATATCGGTGTGCCCGAAGGGGATCACGCGGCAGCCGGCAAACCCTGTTTGCAGGAGCGTCTCCCAGCGCGTATTGAGCAGGCTGGCGCGGCCGACGCCCAGGAGCTCCGGGGCCACGCCGAAATGCTGGCGCAATGCGTTTTGAGGGTCCAGATCCAGCGCCACCACCGACTCCCCCAAGCGCTGCAAGCCGCTGCTCAACGCCGTGGCCAGGGTGCTGCGGCCAACGCCGCCATTGACCGAGACCAGCGCCACCACGGTTGGGCGCGGTGTGCTCAAGTCATAATGATGAGGTTGTTCATACGCCGCTGGCGCATTGGCGCAAAAGCGCGAGCCGTCTTTCTGGTTAGCGCGGGTGCCATCATCGAATGGAAGGGTGCCGAAAAAGTGCAGCCGAGCGTTCCGTGCCTTGGGCTCCCGGGTCAGGCTCTTGCCGGACGGGGCAAACAGATCATCGGTACGGCTCATGGCCATAACTCCTTCACAGTGCCATTAAAGACGTGAAAGGTCGGCAAGATAAGGCTGACCGCAAGTCTTTTTGTCGGCGCTTTGGTTGCGACATTCTGTGACAGGCGTTATGAGGTGTCATTATTTTGATGGAATTGCCGCCACCCTTTCAGACGAGCGGAAAATAGCCAATTTACCGGCACTTATTCAGGATAAATTGCTACAAAGTGATTTCATCGTGCCATTGTTTTTTACCCGGTATCACCGCACCATTGCCGCACCTTCAATGCTGCAAGCTCGGGTATTCGCAGTGGCGATACGCTTTAACTTCCCTCGGTTCCTGTACGGTCTGGCCATCACGCTGTTGCTGGGTGGCGGCCTGCTGGGCAATCTGCTCGCCGATTGGGATTTCAGCCAGATCAGCCGCCGCGCCGAGGCGCTTTACGGGCCCCTGGGCGCCGGGCGCCAGCGTATCGATGCCTGGCAACACCTGCTCACGGCGCAAAAGCAGGTCAGCGAGACCGAACAACTCAACGTGGTCAACTTGTTCTTTAACCGCCAGTTGCACTACGAAGAAGATATCGACCTGTGGCACGAGATCGATTATTGGGCGACGCCCATTCAATCCCTGTGGAAAGGTGCCGGTGATTGTGAAGACTATGCCATCGCCAAATACTTCAGCCTGCGTCACTTGGGCGTGCCGGCCGAGAAGCTGCGCATAACCTACGTCAAGGCCTTGCGCCAGAATCGCGCGCATATGGTACTGACCTATTATGCAAGCCCGGAAGCCATGCCGTTGGTACTCGACAGCCTGATGGACCCCATTCTGCCGGCCAGCCAACGTCCGGACCTGCTGCCCGTCTACGCTTTCAACGGCGAAGGGTTGTGGCTGACCGGCGCGGCGGGCAACAAAAAAGTCGGTGATAGCAAGCGCCTGTCACGCTGGCAGGATGTCTTGAAAAAAATGACCGCCGAAGGTTTTCCGGCCAGTTCGGATAATTAACAGGAGCTACGATGTCACTGTTCAAACAATTGCTGATCGCTATCTGTGTGTTTCTAGTGGTTGCCTTCAGCGGTAGCTTCATCGTCAGCCTGGAAAGCTCGCGTGCGCAGTACGTCAACCAGTTGCGTTCCCACGCCCAGGATGCGGCCACCGCACTGGCGCTGTCGCTGACGCCGAACATCGATGACCCGGCGATGACCGAGCTGATGGTCAGTTCGATTTTTGACAGTGGCTACTACGCGAGCATCCGCGTGGTGGACCTGAGCAATAACCAGGTGCTGGTGGAGCGTGCCGCCGAGCCTGATGCCAGCGGCGTGCCGGCCTGGTTCGTGAAAATGATCGGCCTCGCGCCGGCCGGCGGCGATGCCATCGTCAGCCGAGGCTGGCAGCAGGCGGCACGGGTCGAGGTGATCAGCCACCCGATGTTCGCCCTGGCCAAACTGTGGCAGAGCGCGTTGGGCAGCCTGGGCTGGTTGCTGCTCTGCGGCGCCGCGAGTGCGGTGCTCGGCGCGCTGTTGCTGCGCCGTCAGTTGAAGCCGCTGGACTATATGGTCGAGCAGTCCCACGCCATCGCGCGGCGCGAATTCATCAGTTTGCCCGACCTGCCCCGCACCCCCGAACTGCGGCGCGTGGTGCAGGCCATGAACCAGATGGTCGAGAAGCTCAAGGCGTTGTTCAATGAACAGACCGAGCGCAGCGAAAAGCTGCGCGTGGAGTCCTACCAGGACAGCCTGACCGGGCTGGCCAACCGGCGCTATTTCGAGATGCAGCTCAACTCGCGGGTCAGCAACCTGGAAGAAGCCAGTTCAGGCTACCTGCTGATCTTGCGGGTCAACGACCTCGCCGGTCTCAACCAGCGCCTGGGCGGGCAACGCACCGACCAACTGCTGCAAGCCGTCAGCCAGCAACTGGTGCGGACCTGCGCCAAGTACCCGGAAACCCACAACCTGATCACCCGCAGCCGCGGCGGCGAGTTCGCGGTGCTTGCCCCGGGCCTGGTGCGTCACGAAGCGGTGCAATTGGCCCAGGCGCTGGAAACCACCCTGCAGAGCCTGTACGAAACGGGCGCCACAGACATGCAGAGCGTGGCCTACATCGGCCTCGCGCCCTACAACCCCGGCGATGCCTCGGCAGACCTGTTGAAGCTGGCCGATCAGGCCCTGGCCCAGGCTGAAGCCAGTAGCGGCCAAACCTGGGTATGCCTGGAGCGCCAGACCCGGGACACCGTCAGCGACGACCCGCATAGCTGGCACACCCTGCTCGACGAGGCCCTGAATCAGGGGCGCTTCCGCTTGTTTTTCCAGCCGGTGGTCAGTAGCAGCGATACCCGTCAGGTGCTGCACTACAAGGTACTGTCGCGCCTGCTCGACAACCAGGACCAGACCATTGCGGCGGGGCACTTCCTGCCCTGGCTGGAGCGCTTCGGCTGGACCGCACGCCTTGACCAATTGATGCTCGACCTGGTGATCAAACACCTGGCACAACACAACCAATCGGTGGCGTTGAACCTCTCGGCGGCGACCTTGAATGACCCACAAGCCCTGGAGCGGATGTTCGAGCGATTGGCGCAACACCCGACACTCGGTACGCGCCTGACGCTGGAGATCGGCGAAGAGCAAGTGCCCGAGCAAGCCCAGCTGGAGCGTCTCACCCGGCGCCTGCGCAGCCTCGGATACAGCCTCGGCCTGCAACGTTTCGGCGGGCGTTTCAGCATGATCGGCAACCTGGCGAACCTGGGCCTGGCGTACCTCAAAATCGACGGCAGCTACATCCGTACCATTGATCAGGAAAGCCACAAGCGCTTTTTTATCGAGGCGATCCAGCGTGCCGCCCACAGCATCGATCTGCCGTTGATTGCAGAACGCGTGGAAACCGAAGGTGAGTTGCGCGTGATTCGCGAGATGGGCATCGAAGGGGTGCAAGGCCAACTGGTCGGTGAACCCGCGCCGTGGACGTGGAGCGCCGAGTAATCATGCCGGCTTGACGCTCATGCCGTGAAAGAGGTGCGTGCGCCTCAGATCAAACCGCTTTCATCGTCATTGATCAGCTCACTCAAACCGCCCAGCGCCGTCCGTGCCTGGGTACGCTCCATCACCTTGACCTGCGCGGCGGGCGGCAGGTCAGTGATGCGGATCACGCCCTTGGCGGTCAGCACCTGGATCAAGTCATCGAGCACCCGAATCATCTCGGAGTCGCTCTGTTGGAGCTGCTTGAGGCTGTTGTCGATCACATCCGTGGCAAACCACGCCTGAATGTCCTGATGATCCGCCGGTAGAGTCCCGGTGGATTCGGCGAAGGCCTGCGCCTCGACGCGAACCAAAGCGTTGTATTGATCGCGTTGCACGTAGAACATCAGCGTTCTCCCAATAAAAAATCCCTGCAGGCGCCGCACCTGGCTCCTACAGAGATTACACACATTTTCCCGAAGCTGGTGCCCACGGAGCGCCAATCCCGAAAGATTGGCGCTCCAGGGTGATCAGTCGTGATGCTTGACGGTCAGATCACCACCGGCGATCAGGCTGTTGATCGCGGCACTGCCACTGCCCCAGCTGGCGCCATCGACCTTGATCGTAACATCGGCCGTACCGCCACCCTGCGCCGTGAACGAACCACTGCTGCTGACACTCAGCGTCGAGTTGCCCGCCGAGTCGGTGCTCAACTTCAGGTAGTTGGTCAGGTTGGTGTCGTTATTGCCTTGCAGCAAATCAGACAGGTCCAACTTATCGCCTTCGCTGTGCTTGAAGTCGGTGATGGTATCGACGCCAGTCCCGGTGTTGGTATCCCCTTTGAGCCACACGAAGGTATCCGCCCCCGCGCCGCCGGTGAGGGTGTCATTGCCCTTGCCGCCCACCAGGATGTCGTTACCCGCCCCGCCGTTGAGCACGTCGTTACCGCCTTGGCCGAACAGAATGTCGTCGCCGGCGTTGCCGATCAGCTTGTCAGCGCCGTCGTTGGTGCCGTAGATGTTCGACGCGCTGGCCAATGCACCCACGTCAGCGACGTGCTCGGTGATGAACTGGTGCAAGGTACGGTCATCGATGTGATCGACGGTCGTGGCCAGTTTGTCGGCCGCGAACGCCTTGAGTGCAGCACTGCCTTCAAGGTTGTTGTAGCTGATCAGGTCGCCGAACAGAATGTCGTTGCCCGAACCACCGGTGAGGGTGTCGGCGCCGGTATCGGCCGCGTGGCCGGTGATGGCATCCGCCAGCTTCGCGGTGTCGATCGTGGAGACGTTATGATCGGTATCAAACTGCTTGAGCACAGCGGTATCAATGTTCGAGCCCAGACCGATGGCCTCGACGACAACCTTGCCTGGAACCGCGTTGACCAGATCGGAGTAGGCCGACTTGGCGTTGCTCATGGCGTTGCTGGAATCGTTGTAGACCGACGCCACGTCAAAGCCGCCGCTGCTGTTGGCCACCACGGTGCCTTCGTAGTTTCTATAGCCGTTATAGTAGGAATAGACGTTGCCGTCGCCATCGACAATCACCTGCGTCCTGCCGTTGATTGTCGCGGTGACCGGGGTGCTCTGACCCAAAACGTAGTTGGAGTTGTTGACGACGCTATCAAAGTAAACATCCGAGCCATTCCAACCGGTCCAGCCCAGGTAAGGGTTGCCATCAACACTGGTGTATACGTTCGGCTCACCGTCGGTAATGAAGTACGTCAGGTTTTTTGCACCCACATTGCTCGTGGCTTCGTCGCCTTTGAACCAGTTGGTGGCGGCGTTGAACGCATCCTGATAGTTGGTCATGTCGCTCGATTTTGACGTCATCTGAGTCAACACAGCCTGCAAGGCCGCTTTAGCGGCGTCCTTGTCGGCGAGGTTGACCGAGACCTGCGCTTCAACCCGCGTATCGAAGTCGACCAGCAGTACCTTCACAACACCCGAGTCGCTTTTACCGGCATTGCTGATCAAGGTATCGAACACGCTCGCAAGCTGCGCCTTGATCGACTTCATCGCACTGCTGCCGATACTGCCCGAGGTATCGACGATAAAGGCAATGTTGTAGTTGCTGCCGGCATTGACGATGCCGCCTTTGTCACCGACCACCATGTTGTTGGCCGAGGTACTGCTCAGGTCGACGACATCGGCGGTGCCGCCGCCTTCCGTCACCACATAAGTCTGTGGCGTAACGGTAATGGTGCTGGTGGCCACCGACGAACTCAGGCTGTCAGCGCCTGCGTTGTCCTTCACGGCGATCTCGACAGTGCGATCACCCGTGGTCGGATACTTGCTGGTGCTGGAGTACTGGAACGACTCGAGCAACGACTTGTAGGTGGCCGTGTCAGCCGCGCCCGACAGGGTCAGGACGATTTTGCCACTGACGTCGGTGCCGACGCTGGTCAGGGTGACGCCGTTGTAAGTACCGCCCACGGTCACCAGGCTCGAGCTGAGCTGGTCGCCCGCGCTGGCGTTTTTCAAGGTGATGGTCGCGCTTTGCATCTGGCTGCTGTCGACGTCACCGATGGCTACGTTGCCGGTGATCGCTATCCCACCCGTACTGCGCTCCGAGTAGGCCGTGCTGTAGCTGGTGAGGACGGAACCGTCTGTGGTGCTCAGGTCCAGGGTCGGTGCGTCGTTGACCGAGGTCACGGTGATAGTGCCGTTGGCCGGGGCCGAGGTCAGCGGATTGCTGCCGTTAGCGTTGCCGCTGTCGGCGGCGGTGTAGGTGAAGTTCGCCGTGCCGTTGAAGTTCGCGTTCGGCTTGAAGTACACGGTGGCTTCGCCGTTGACCGCGGTAATCGCGCCGGTCACTGGTTTGGTCATCGCTGCGTCGGTGTAGAAGGTGCCGTTGGTTGGCGTGCCGACGGTGAACGATTTCACGTTCGCCAGGCCGTCTACGTCGGTCGCGCTCAGCTTGACCGCAATACCCACGCTTGGATCTTCAGCTCCGGTCGCGGTGGTTGCCGCTGCAACCGGCGCATCGTTGACCGGGGTCACGGTGATGCTGCCGTTGGCTGCTGGCGAGGTCAGTACGTTGCTGCCGTCAGCGTTGCCGCTGTCGGTGGCGGTGTAGGTGAAGTTCGCCGTGCCGTTGAAGTTCGCGTTCGGTTTGAAGTAAACCGTGGCTTCGCCGTTGACCGCGGTAATCGCGCCGGTCACCGCTTTGGTCATCGCCGCGTCGGTGTAGAAGGTGCCATTGGTTGGCGTGCCGACGGTGAACGACTTGACGTTGGTCAGGCCATCGACGTCGGTCGCGCTCAGCTTGACCGCGATGCCTACGCTTGGGTCTTCAGCACCGGTCGCGGTGGTTGCCGCTGCAACCGGCGCATCGTTGACCGGGGTCACGGTGATGGTGCCGTTGGCTGCTGGCGAGGTCAGTACGTTGCTGCCGTTAGCGTTGCCGCTGTCGGTGGCGGTGTAGGTGAAGTTCGCCGTGCCGTTGAAGTTCGCGTTCGGTTTGAAGTAAACCGTGGCTTCGCCGTTGACAGCGTTAATGGCGCCGGTCACCGCTTTGGTCATCGCCGCGTCGGTGTAGAAGGTGCCGTTGGTTGGCGTGCCGACGGTGAACGACTTGACGTTGGTCAGGCCATCGACGTCGGTGGCGGACAGCTTGACCGCGATGCCTACGCTTGGGTCTTCAGCACCGGTCGCGGTGGTTGCTGCAGCCACTGGCGCATCGTTGACCGGAGTCACGGTGATGCTGCCGTTGGCTGCTGGCGAGGTCAGTACGTTGCTGCCGTCAGCGTTGCCGCCGTCGGTCGCGGTGTAGGTGAAGTTCGCCGTGCCGTTGAAGTTCGCGTTCGGCTTGAAGTACACGGTGGCTTCGCCGTTGACCGCGGTAATCGCGCCGGTCACGGGTTTGGTCATCGCTGCGTCGGTGTAGAAGGTGCCATTGGTTGGCGTGCCGACGGTGAACGACTTGACGTTGGTCAGGCCATCGACGTCGGTCGCGCTCAGCTTGACCGCGATGCCTACGCTTGGGTCTTCAGCACCGGTCGCGGTGGTTGCCGCTGCAACTGGCGCATCGTTGACCGGAGTCACGGTGATGCTGCCGTTGGCTGCTGGCGAAGTCAGTACGTTGCTGCCGTCAGCGTTGCCGCCGTCGGTCGCGGTGTAGGTGAAGTTCGCCGTGCCGTTGAAGTTCGCGTTCGGCTTGAAGTACACGGTGGCTTCGCCGTTGACCGCGGTAATCGCGCCGGTCACTGGTTTGGTCATGGCCGCGTCGGTGTAGAAGGTGCCGTTGGTCGACGTGCCGACGGTGAACGATTTCACGTTCGCCAGGCCGTCTACGTCGGTCGCGCTCAGTTTGACCGCGATACCTACGCTTGGGTCTTCAGCACCCGTCGCAGTAGTGGCCACAGCCACCGGCGCGTCGTTGACCGCAGTGATCACCACGCTCACCTTGCCAGTCGTGACTTCTTCAACCTGCGTGCTCAACTCTTTGGCCGTTGCCGTCACAGTCAGATCGAAATTGGCAGTCGCATCCTTGGCCGGAGTGACGGTCAAGGTAGCCAGGTTCCAATTGCTGACATCGTACTGGGTGGTCGCACCCGTCGAGGTATAGCTGTGGCCCGTGGCGCCGTCGGTGATGACAGCGCCTTCAGGCAGGCCGCTGATTTCTACCTTGTGCGATTCCGACTGGTCATTGTCGACAAACGTGGTCGTGATCGGGCTGATCTTGATCGCAGTGTCTTCCAGGCCGTGGTTATAAACGTAGCCGGTGTAATAACCTTCTCCGTTGACCACATGAGCATCGTCAAACACCGCCCCGGCGGCTTTCAACGCTTCCAGGCTGGTATAGGTCTGCACGCCGCTGCTGCCCAACGCCATCGACGGGCCGTTGTTAATCGAAACATTGACGTCGTAGTTGCCCGGACCGGCCTGGTTGTAGTGATAGATGTCGAGGGTGTAATAACCCGATTCTGTCGGCGTAAAGGGGGTTGCGTTGATCCCGGTGCCCTGGCTCCAGGTCTCGGTCGACACCAACTTGCCGCCGACGGTAACCGCCAGGCTGTCATCGGCGCTGCCGGTGAAGCTGTAGCTCTTGCCGGCTTCCAGGTAAATCAGGCCGGAGACTTTGGTCGCGGTGAGTTCCACCACATTAGCGTTGCTCACGTTGGCAGTCACACCCGTGGAGGCTGCGCTGTCAGGCGTTTGGGCGTTGACGACCCGGATCAAATCGCCGGACTGAACAACCCCATTACCGTTCGTACCCAATGCACCCGGCAGGTTGCCGCCGGTCCAGGTTTGAATGGTCAAGCCGGTTGGCACGTCACCGAATGCGCCGACGGTCACGACAGGAACGTCCGTCACTGGGTGGATATCCACGGTGATGGTTTTCGTATCGCTGTTGAGCTGGCCGTCGGTCGCCTGGAACTTCAGCTCGGTGTAATCACCCTGCTTGTTACCGACGCCGGCATTGCCGAAGCTGTTATCGCCCGACTCGTTGGCCGCTGGGCTGTAACGCACATTGTGATTGTCGAAGTCGGCCTGGCTGAAGGCCTTGCCCGGCGACGTATCGGTTTTCAGATCAGCCGCGCTGAGCTTGACCCAGACACCGTCGACTTTGTACTCGATGGCACCGTTGGGCAGGCTGGTGAAGACGACTTTCAGGTCCGTGGAATCCACATCACTGACCCCGAACGTCGACCATTTCAGCTCGACTGGGGTGTCTTCGTTGCTTTCGACGTAGCCATTGCTCGCAGTCGGCGCATCGTTCACCGGAGTTACGGTGATGGTGCCGTTGGCTGGGGCTGAGGTCAGCGGGCTGCCGCCGTCAGCGATACCGCCGTCGGTCGCGGTGTAGGTGAAGTTCGCGGTGCCGTTGAAGTTCGCGTTCGGCTTGAAGTAAACGGTGGCTTCGCCGTTGACGGCGTCAATCGAGCCGGTTACCGGCTTGGTCATGGCAGCGTCGGTGTAGAACGTGCCATTGGTAGGCGTGCCGACGGTGAAGGATTTCACGTCTGCCACGCCGTCTACGTCGGTGGCGGACAGTTTGACCGCGATACCCACGCTTGGATCTTCAGCACCGGTCGCGGTAGTGGCCGCAGCCACAGGCGCGTCGTTGACCGGAGTTACGGTGATGGTGCCGTTGGCAGGCGCAGAGGTCAGCGGGCTGCCGCCGTCAGCGATACCGCCGTCGGTCGCGGTGTAAGTGAAGTTCGCCGTGCCGTTGAAGTTCGCGTTCGGCTTGAAGTACACCGTGGCTTCGCCGTTGACGGCATCAATCGAGCCAGTCACTGGCTTGGTCATCGCCGCATCGGTGTAGAACGTGCCATTGGTTGGCGTGCCGACGGTGAACGATTTCACGTCCGCCACACCGTCTACATCAGTGGCCGAAAGCTTAACTTCGATACCCTGGACCGGATCTTCGGAACCCGTTGCAGTGGTCGGTGCGGCAACCGGCGCATCGTTCACCGCAGTTACAGTGATGGTGCCATTGGCCGGTGCCGAGGTCAGCGGGTTGCTGCCGTCAGCATTGCCACTGTCGGTGGCGGTATAGGTGAAGTTCGCCGTGCCGTTGAAGTTCGCATTTGGCTTGAAGTAAACCGTGGCTTCGCCGTTGACCGCATCAATCGAGCCGGTCACCGGTTTGGTCATCGCCGCATCGGTATAGAACGTACCGTTGGTCGACGTGCCGACCGCGAACGATTTCACGTTCTCCACGCCATCGATATCAGTAGCCGAAAGCTTGACTTCGATACCTTGAACCGGATCTTCGGAACCGGTCGCGGTGGTCGCGATAGCTTCTGGTGCATCGTTAACGGCAATCACGTTGATCGGCAGGGTGATCGACTCGGACTTCGGATCAGCCGTGCCGTCCTGCGCGGTGGCGGTGACGGTGAGGTTCACCAGGCCGTTGGCGTTTTCCGCCGGGGTGAAGACCAGGGTGGCCTTGTTCCAGTCGCTGATGTCGACGCTTTGATTGCCAGCCGTCGCAGTGAAGGTGTGGCCCGGCGTGCCATCGGAGATGGTCGCGTTGAGCGGTATGCCACCGACTTCCAGCTTGAGCGTCTCGGAGCCATCCTTGTCGGTGGCGTATGCGTCGATGGTCGACAGCTTGATCGCATGGTCTTCCAGGCCGGTGTTCAGCACCTGGGTGACGTTGATGTTGTCCAGCACACCGCCCAACGAGTTGTTTGCATCCCCGGCCGGGGCTTTGAACTCGAGTTTGGCATCGCCGTCAGCGGTGACCGGCACGACGAAGGTGTAAGTCTTCATGCCGACGGTGGTGGTATCCAGGGTGCCGACTTTGACGCCGCCCCAGAATACGTCGATCACCGAATTGTTCTCAGCACCCGCACGCGGCGAGTAGTCGACCGAGATGGTGTACGCCGTGCCGGCTTCTGCCTTGATGATGGTGTACAGGCTGGAGTCGTCGCCGGCGTTTTTCTCAAGCTCGATGACCTGGCTGTTGCCTGGGGTCTCTACGCCGTAGTTGCTGCTTTGGCCGATTTCGACTTGGCCGCCGGCATTCCCCGTGAGCCACGGAGTGCTCGGGGTGCCACTGACAGGCGCGTTGTTGGCGTCATTTACCCCGACGATGCCCCACGAACCATTGAGGTTGGCGCTGTCGAAGTTGATCGAGGTCACAGGGCCGCCGCCGAGCAGGCCCAGGTGCGGAGTGTCGGTAACCGGCGCGATCGTGATGTCGGCCGTCGTTACGGCGCTCGATTTACCGCCGTTGTCGACCGCAGTGAACGTCACCTCGGTTTTGCCGCTCCAGTCGCCGGTCGGGGCGAAGTAAACCGCGGCCTTGCCGTCGGCACCCGCCGGCACCGAGTCGCCGACTTTGAGTTCGGTTTGCAGCGTGGCATCGCTGTACAGCTTGCCGTTTTCCGGCAAGGTGGTGATGACAAAGCTGGAGACGGTACCGTCCACATCCTTGCCGTCCAGCACGATCTTGGCGGTATGGTCTTCATCGGCGGTGGTGTTGTCGGCCGATGCAGTCGGGGCGTCGTTGAACAGGTCGATAGTGACCTTGCCGGTGGCGCTGCCGGTTTCCGGCGGTTCGCGATCCAGGTTGCCGCCACCGTTGTCAGTCACATCGATGGTGACGGTACGATCGGTACCGACAGGGTTATTGCCCGGGCTCTGGAAGGTGATGGCTTCAACCAGTTTGACGAAGTCGGCGGCGCTGCTGCCGGCCTTCGAGTCGCTGGTGAGGGTGTAGACGATTTTCCCGTCGGCGGCGCTGCCGCTCTGGGTGATGGTGATCCCGGCAACGGCCAGGGCCTTGAGCACATCGGTATTGCTGAGCAAATCACCTGCAGCCAGGTGGTCGACGGTGACCACGACTTTGCTGAAGGTGGTGTTGTCGACGTCTTTGATGGTCAGGTTTTCGACCAGCGCGACTGCGTCTTTTTGCTCAGTGAATGTGGTGCTGTCGAACTTGACCTCAGGCGGATCGTTCACCGGAACCACGTACACCACGGAGGTGACAGGCGCCGAATCCAGCTGGCCGTCGTTGACGGTGATGGTCAGGGTGCGGTTGGCCGGGTCCGGGTTCGCGCTTTCGCTGGCGAAGTGTACCGAACGCAGGACTTCCTGGTACTCAGCCGTGGTGGCCTCACCGGACAAGGTCAAGATGCCAGTGGCCTTGTCGTAGCTGACTGCAATTTTGGTGTTGCTGACATCTGCGATCAGCACATCGTCTGCCAGGTGGTTGACGAGTGTGACTTTGGCGCTTTGCAGGGTGTTGTTGTCGACGTCGCTGACGGTCAGGTTCGCCGCCACGTAGCCGCCAGGCTTGCCTTCAATATAGGTGTCGCCGAATGCATTGGTCGAGGCGTTGCCCAGTACCGGCGCGTCGTTCACCGCAGTCACGGTGATAGTGCCGTTGGCTGGAGCCGAGGTCAGCGGGCTGCCGCCGCCAGCAATGCCGCCGTCGGTGGCGGTGTAGGTGAAGTTCGCGGTGCCGTTGAAGTTTTCGTTTGGCTTGAAGTAAACGGTGGCTTCGCCGTTGACCGCGTCGATCGAGCCGGTTACCGGCTTGGTCATGGCCGCGTCGGTGTAGAAGGTGCCGTTGGTTGGGGTGCCGACGGTGAAGGATTTCACGTCTGCCACGCCGTCTACGTCGGTCGCGCTCAGTTTGACTTCGATGCCTTGAACCGGATCTTCAGAACCCGTTGCTGTGGTCGGTTCGGCGACCGGTGCATCGTTGACCGGAGTCACGGTGATGGTGCCGTTGGCAGGTGCCGAGGTCAGCGGGCTGCCGCCGTCGGCGATACCGCCGTCGGTGGCGGTGTAGGTGAAGTTCGCGGTGCCGTTGAAGTTCGCGTTCGGCTTGAAGTAAACGGTGGCTTCACCGTTGACGGCGTCGATCGAACCAGTCACTGGCTTGGTCATGGCCGCATCGGTGTAGAACGTGCCGTTGGTTGGGGTGCTGACGGTGAACGATTTCACGTCCGCCACGCCGTCTACGTCGGTGGCGGACAGCTTGACCGCGATACCTACGCTTGGGTCTTCAGCACCGGTTGCGGTAGTGGTCACAGCCACTGGCGCATCGTTGACCGGAGTTACGGTGATAGTGCCGTTGGCAGGCGCTGAGGTCAGCGGGCTGCCGCCGTCAGCGATACCGCCGTCGGTGGCGGTGTAGGTGAAGTTCGCGGTGCCGTTGAAGTTCGCGTTCGGCTTGAAGTAAACGGT
>NZ_JBWKXO010000038.1:43784-44984 GCF_059423025.1 Pseudomonas sp. GW704-F2
GGCTTCGCCGTTGACCGCATCAATAGCGCCGGTCACCGGCTTGGTCATGGCGGCATCGGTGTAGAAAGTGCCGTTGGTTGGCGTGCCGACGGTGAAGGATTTCACGTCCGCCACGCCATCTACGTCGGTGGCGGACAGTTTGACCGCGATACCTACGCTTGGATCTTCAGCACCCGTTGCGGTAGTGGCCGCAGCCACTGGTGCATCGTTGACCGGGGTCACGGTGATGGTGCCATTGGCAGGCGCCGAAGTCAGCGGGCTGCCGCCGTCAGCAATACCGCCGTCGGTCGCGGTGTAAGTGAAGTTCGCCGTGCCGTTGAAGTTCGCGTTTGGTTTGAAGTAAACGGTCGCTTCGCCGTTGACCGCATCAATAGCGCCAGTCACTGGCTTGGTCATGGCCGCATCGGTGTAGAACGTGCCGTTGGTTGGCGTGCCGACGGTGAACGATTTCACGTCTGTCACGCCATCTACGTCGGTCGCGCTCAGTTTGACTTCGATGCCTTGAACCGGATCTTCAGAACCCGTTGCGGTGGTCGGTGCTGCGACCGGCGCATCGTTGACCGCAGTCACGGTGATGGTGCCGTTGGCCGGAGTAGAAGTCAGCGGGTTGGTGCCGTCAGCATTGCCGCTGTCGGTCGCGGTGTAGGTGAAGTTTGCGGTGCCGTTGAAGTTTTCGTTCGGCTTGAAGTAAACCGTGGCTTCGCCGTTGACCGCGTCGATCGAGCCGGTCACCGGCTTGGTCATGGCCGCGTCGGTATAGAACGTGCCGTTGGTAGGCGTGCCGACGGTGAACGATTTCACGTTCTCCACGCCATCGATATCAGTGGCCGAAAGCTTGACTTCGATGCCCTGGGCCGGATCTTCAGAACCGGTCGCGGTAGTGGCGACAGCTTCTGGCGCATCGTTGACCGGAGTCACGGTGATGGTGCCGTTAGCTGGGGTCGAAGTCAGCGGGTTGCTGCCGTCAGCGTTGCCACTGTCGGTCGCGGTATAGGTGAAATTCGCGGTGCCGTTGAAGTTTTCGTTTGGCTTGAAGTAAACCGTGGCTTCGCCGTTGACCGCGTCGATCGAGCCGGTTACCGGCTTGGTCATGGCCGCGTCGGTATAGAACGTGCCATTGGTTGGCGTGCCGACGGTGAACGATTTCACGTTCTCCACGCCATCGATATCAGTGGCCGAAAGCTTGACTTCGATGCCCTG
>NZ_JBWKXO010000038.1:45083-54048 GCF_059423025.1 Pseudomonas sp. GW704-F2
GGGCCGGATCTTCAGAACCGGTCGCAGTGGTCGCCACAGCCACCGGCGCATCGTTCACCGCAGTGACAGTGATAGTGCCGTTAGCTGGGGTCGAAGTCAGCGGGTTGGTGCCATCAGCATTGCCACTGTCGGTCGCGGTATAGGTGAAGTTCGCCGTGCCGTTGAAGTTTTCGTTCGGTTTGAAGTAAACAGTCGCTTCGCCATTGACCGCATCAATCGAGCCAGTCACCGGTTTGGTCATGGCAGCATCGGTGTAGAACGTGCCATTGGTTGGCGTGCCGACAGTGAACGATTTCACGTTGTCCACGCCGTCTACGTCGGTGGCCGAAAGCTTGACTTCAATACCCTGGGCCGAATCTTCAGAGCCCGTCGCAGTGGTCGCCACAGCCTCAGGCGCGTCGTTGACCGCCGTCACAGTGACAGTGCCGTTAGCCGGCGCAGAGGTCAGCGGGTTGCTGCCATCCGCGTTGCCGCTGTCGGTCGCGGTATAGGTGAAGTTCGCGGTGCCGTTGAAGTTTTCGTTCGGCTTGAAGTACACGGTGGCTTCGCCATTGACCGCGTCAATCGCGCCAGTCACCGGCTTGGTCATGGCAGCGTCGGTGTAGAACGTGCCGTTGGCCGACTCGCCGACGGTGAACGATTTCACGTTCGCCAGGCCATCCACATCGGTCGCGCTCAGCTTGACCGCAATGCCTACGCTTGGATCTTCAGTCCCGGTTGCAGTGGTCGCGATCGCTTCTGGTGCATCGTTGACCGCCGTCACAGTGACAGTGCCGTTAGCCGGAGCAGAGGTCAGCGGGTTGCTGCCGTCAGCGTTGCCGCTGTCGGTCGCGGTATAGGTGAAATTCGCGGTGCCGTTGAAGTTTTCGTTCGGCTTGAAGTAAATCGTGGCTTCGCCGTTGACCGCGTCGATCGAGCCGGTCACCGGTTTGGTCATGGCCGCGTCGGTGTAGAACGTGCCATTGGTTGGCGTGCCGACAGTGAACGATTTCACGTTCGCCAAGCCATCCCCATCGGTCGCACTCAGTTTGACCGCAATGCCCTGGGCCGGATCTTCAGCTCCGTTCGCTGCGACCACCACTGCCACCGGCGCATCGTTAACCGGCGTCACCGTCACGTCCAGCGTGCTGCTCGAACCGGTATTGGTGGTGTAGCCAATTTGCGGCACTTCACCGTTGTAATCCTTGACCGGGGTAAACGCATACGCACCATCCGCACCGATGGTGACGGTACCGACACCTTCGACAATGGCGGTTTGGCCTGCGTTATACGTGGTGCCGCCAACGGTGAACGTCGCGACGGTCAGCACGTTGTCGATGTCGCTGTCATTGCTCAGCACGTTGCCAGTGGCGACTTGCTCCTCGGCAACCGTGTTGGTGTCTGCGACCAGCACGCTCGGGTTGTCGACAGCGATCACGGTGGTAGTGGCGGCTTCCGGGTTGATCGCCAGGTTTTCGTAGTTACCGCCGCTTGCACCGGTAATGGTGGCGCTGACGCTCAGGTCTTTGCCGTCGGCCAGGTTTGCCGGCGTATCGACGCTGACGGTGCCCGTGGTTTTACCGGCTTCGATGGTGATGGTGGTGTTGTTGGACAGCGTGATGGTGACGTCGGTCTGCGCGGCGTTGTTCACGGTCGCGGTATAGACGATCTTGCCGCCCTCATCGACCGACGCGTTCGCGCTCAGCGTGACGGTGGTGGTGTCGATGGTGTCATTGATCTGCGTAACCGCCGGCGCCGGGTCGGTGGTGATGATCAGGTTGCCGCCGCCGGACGTGCCGGTGATGGTGGCGGAGATCGACGAGGCATCCAGGTAAGGCGTGTCATTGCCCGCGAACGTGACGTTCAGCGCGCCCGCGGTCTGGCCGGCGGGGACCACGACAGACAAGCCGTTGGACAAGGTGACGGTCAGGTCACTGGTCGGCGCCTGGGTGACAAACACGGTGTAAACCACGACGCCGCCGGCTTCGGTGATGCTCGGCGTGGCGGTCAAGGTGATGGTGACGCTGCGCGGATCGAGGCTGTTATCGGCAGCGGCAGTGAACAGGCCGGTCGCGGCATCAGCGGCATTCAAGCCGTTCGTTGGATAACCGATAGTAGGGTCAACCGTGCCTGCGGTGGCCTCCAGCACGACAAAGCTGTGGCCACCGCCCACGGCGCCGTCCGCGCCAGCGGCAGTCGGGCCGGCAGCAGTGGCTTCAAGGTCTTGGGTCGGGTCGGCACCGGCAGCGATGGCTTGCTGCAGTTCGGCAACAGAGGGTGCTTCCTGGGCAGTGGCGGCACTCAGGTCGGTCACTGAGTCAGGCGTGTTCGCGCTCCATTGCGTGTCGCGCCCCAGGTCAAGGGTGCGGCCATCGGCAAGCTCCAGCGACACGGAGCCGGCAGGACCGGTTTCCACCTGCTCCCCTGCAAACAAACGATCCCCTTCTACCAGCAGGCGACGAATCCCTTCCGGGGATACCGCAAACACTTGACCGACAATGCTTTTGACGACCGCAACGCTGCTCATAAAAGACTCTCCGTGTATTACCGTTCAGGGGGCATCCATCATGGAGACCGGCCTTTCTCTCTAGTGCCGATTCAATAGCTGGAGTACGTTAAACCCATGTAAAAAATTTGGCGTCAATATTTTGGTGTTTTGCTCGACGAATTACTTTTCCGTCAAGGTATTGACCTATTTGGCGCCATCCTAAACAATCCGCCCGGTAATGTCACATTGATATTTACACGGCATCGCGACTTTCTGTTTGCACCGTCCAGCACTCATGACAAGCAGTGATTTCGGTTGCCAATCCAATGCACTATTTAAAGTTTGTTGCGGTTTTCCAGGCAACCAATCCCCAGGGAAGAATCACAATGCGTTTGCACTTATTCAAAGCTTTGCCTTTTGCTCTAGCCGCCAGTTTCGTACAGGCTCAAACCCTGACAGAGGCGATGCAGAAAGCGGTGGAAGTCCATCCGGAGATCCAAGCGGGTGTCAATGCGCGCATTGCTGCTGACTACCAAGTCGACGCAGCCAAAGGCGGCTACTTGCCTAAAGTCGACTTGCTGGGCGGTTATGGCCGTGAACGCTCGGACAACACCACCACCCGCGCCGCCAGCAACAGCCACGATTGGAAAACCATGAACCGCGGCGAATCGACCATTCGTCTGCAGCAAAACCTGTTCCAGGGTTTTGGCACCCAAAATGAAGTAGGCCGCCAACAAGCCACTGCCAATTCCCGCGGTTATGCGTTGCTCAACACGACCGAGCGCACCGCCCTGACGGTCGCCCAGGTTTATCTGGATGTCTTGACCCGTCGCGAGATGGTGCAACTGGCAGAAGAGAACCTGAAAAGCCACGAACGCATTTTTGACCAGATCAAATTGCGCACCAGCCGTGGCGTCGGAAGAATGGCGGACATGGACCAGGCCGAAGCCCGTCTGGCTCAGGCTCGAAACAACCTGATCACCGAACAGACCAACCTGGCTGACGCCAATACCAACTACATGAGCGTTGTCGGCCAAGAGCCTGACCAACTGGAAAAGCCAGCGGGCATCGTGACCTTGCTGCCAGCCAGCCTGGATGAAGCACGCCGCCAGATGATTGCCGACAGCCCGGTATTGCGCTCTGCCGAATCGGATATCACCGCCGCTGAAAAGCAGTACGAATCCGCCAAGTCGACCTTCTACCCGCGCTTCGATGCGGTGCTGCAACGTTCGGCCAACGACAACATCGCCGGCGACCCAGGCCATGACAACAGCTATTCCGCCATGCTGAACATGCAGTTCAACCTGTTCAACGGCGGCACCGACAAGGCCAACCTGCAGTCCAAGGCTTCCCAGGCCTCCCAGGCGCTGGACATCCGCAACAACGCCCTGCGTCAGCTGAACGAAGAGCTGGGCCTGGCGTGGAACGCCTACAACAACGCCACCCAGCAGGTGCCGATCGCGCAGGAATACGTGGACCGCAGCACGCGAGTACGTACCTCGTATCAACAGCAGTTCAGCCTCGGTGAGCGTACACTGCTCGACTTGCTCGACAGCGAGAATGAACTGTTCACCGCTCAGCAGCGTCTGGCGCAGATCAAAAACCTGCAGATCTACACGCAGTATCGAATCAAGGCCGACATGGGCCAACTGCTGAGAAGTCAGGGCGTGGTAGCGCCGATGGCATCGGTTGTGCAGAACGATATTAAACCGTCGGTAAACCTGCCAGGGATGAACTGATTCTTGACGGCGTTGGACCACTCAACTGCAGTAAGAGAGAGTCAGCTTGGATTCTGAAATAGGTGTGGCGCAACTCAACCATGACCCGCGCAGTCAGCATGACGACCCCTTGCTGGACGGGTTGTTGACACTCTGCTCACTGCATTACAAACCCGCCAGCCGCGCAATGCTGACCACTGGGCTGCCACTCGCGGCCCAGCGCCTGAGCGCCGAGTTGCTGCCGCGTGCAGCCGCTCGGGCGGGGTTGCAGGGGCGGTTGCTGCAGCGCAAGCTGGAACAGATTCCATCCATCGCACTGCCCGCCATGCTGCTGCTCAAGGAAGGGCGCAGCGCGGTGCTGTTGGGCTGGGAAGGCGACACGGCGCGACTGCTGCTCAGCGAAAGCGACGGCGGCGAAGTACAGGTCAGCCGTGAAACCTTGAGTCAGGATTACAGCGGTCGGGTATTTTTCGCCCAACCGCAGCATAAATTTGACATCACCAGCGGCACGCTGATCCCGCGCGCACGCTCGTGGTTCCGAGACACCCTCAAGCGCTCGCGCTGGCTCTACGCCGACGCAATCGCCGCGAGCCTGGTGATCAACCTGATCGCCCTGGCCGCACCGCTGTTTGTGATGAACGTGTATGACCGCGTAGTCCCCAACCAGGCCACAGCCACCTTGTGGGTGCTGGCCATCGGTATCTGCGGCGCGTACCTGTTCGATCTGCTGCTCAAGAGCCTGCGCAGTTTATGCCTGGACCTGGCGGGCAAAAAAACCGACCTGATCATCTCCGCGACGCTGTTCGAGCGCATCGTGGGCATGGCCATGAAAGTGCGCCCGGCGCGGGTCGGCAGCTTTGCGCAGAACATCCATGAATTCCAGGGGATGCGCGACTTCCTCACCTCGCTGACCCTCGCGAGCCTGATCGACCTGCCGTTCACCCTGATCATCCTGGTGGTGATCGCCATGCTCGGCGGCCACCTGGTGTGGATTCCAATCATCGCCTTCCCGCTGGCCCTGGGTATCGGCCACATGCTCCAGAAACCGCTGACTGCGACACTGGAGCGCACCATGGCCCTGGGCGCCGAGCGCCAGTCGAGCCTGATCGAAACCCTCGCCGGGCTCGATGCGGTCAAGGTCAATAACGCAGAAAGCGAGCGCCAGTATCAATGGGAACAGACCATTGGCACCCTCAGCCGCCTGGAACTGCGGGTCAAGGTGTTGTCGGGCCTGGCCATGAACATCACCTTGCTGATCCAGCAAGTGGCCGGCGTGGCGATGATCATTTTCGGCGTGTACCAGATCATTGATGGCGCCCTCAGCATGGGCGGCCTCGTTGCCTGCTACATGCTCAGCGGTCGCGCACTGGGCCCGTTGGCGCAACTGTCGGGGCTGCTGACGCGCTACCAGCAAGCCAAGGTGACGATGGTCTCGGTCGACCAGATGATGGAGTTGCCGCAAGAACGCAACTACGACGAACGCCCGCTCAGCCGCAAGGCGCTGCAAGGCGCGATGACGTTCCGCGAAGTCGACTTCACCTACCCGAACCAACAAAACCTGGCGCTGCGCGGCATCAACCTGAATGTGCGGGCGGGCGAGAAGATCGGCATCATCGGGCGCAGCGGCTCGGGCAAAAGCTCGCTGGCCAAACTGCTGGTCGGTCTTTACCAGCCGGATTCGGGCTCGTTGCTGGTCGATGGCGTGGACATTCGCCAGATCGATGTCAGCGAATTGCGCCACAACATCGGCTACGTGGCCCAGGACATCCAACTGCTGGCCGGCACCTTACGCGACAACCTCGTATCGGGTGCGCGCTACGTGGACGACGAAATGGTGCTGCAAGCCGCAGAACTGGCCGGCGTGCATGAATTTGCCAGGCTGCATCCGCAAGGCTACGAACTGCAAGTGGGCGAACGCGGGCAAAACCTCTCCGGCGGCCAGCGACAAAACGTCGCCCTCGCCCGTGCGTTACTACTGAACCCACCGATCCTGCTGCTGGACGAACCGACCAGCGCCATGGACAACACCGGCGAAGAGCGCCTGAAACAGCGCTTGCAGTCAGTGATCGAAAACAAGACGGTGATTCTGGTCACCCACCGCGCCTCGCTATTGAGCCTGGTGGATCGCCTGCTGGTGATCGACCGTGGCCAGATACTCGCGGACGGTCCAAAAGCGGCCGTCATGGAAGCGCTGAAAAAGGGGCAGATCAGTGTTGCTTAAATCCGGCCCACGCCGTTTGAAAGACGTCATCTTCGGCTATTTCAGAGGCACTGACTCGCTCGAAGACCAGCCCTTGCCCGAAGTCGAAAAAGCCCTGGTCGACGACGCCCCGCGCATCGTGCGCCTGACCATTTGGGGCGTGATCGGCTTCTTCGTGTTCCTGATACTGTGGGCGCACTTTGCGATCATCGATGAAGTGACCAAAGGCGAAGGCAAAGCGATCCCCTCCTCGCGCATCCAGAAAATCCAGAACCTGGAAGGCGGCATCGTCGCCCAGATCTACGTGCATGAAGGCCAAATCGTCGACGCCGGTGCGCCGCTGGTACGCCTGGACGACACACGCTTTGCCTCCAACGTCGACGAAACCGAAGCCGACCGCGTGGCCATGGAACTGCGTGTGGAGCGTCTCAGCGCCGAAGTCGAAAATCGCCCGCTGAACATTACCGAAGACGCGCGCAAAGCCGTGCCCAACCAGGCGTCGAACGAAGAGTCGCTGTACCTGAGCCGACGCCAGCAACTGTCGGACGAAATCGGCGGGCTGCAACAACAACTGCTGCAACGCCAGCAGGAACTGCGTGAATTCGCCTCCAAGCAGGACCAATACCGCAACAGCCTGAACCTGCTGCGCCAGGAGATCGGCATGTCCGAACCGCTGGTACAACAGGGCGCGGTCTCGCCGGTAGAAGTGCTGCGCCTCAAACGCTCCGAAGTGGAAACCCGCGGCATGCTCGATGGCACCACCCTGGCCATCCCCCGCGCCCAGGCCGCCATCAACGAAGTGCAACGCAAAATCGACGAGACCCGCGGCAAATTCCGCAGCGAAGCGTTGGCTCAACTGAACGAAGCGCGCACCAACCTGAGCAAGGCCCAAGCCACCTCCAAAGGCCTGGAAGACCGCGTCAGCCGCACCATGGTCACCTCCCCCGTGCGCGGTATCGTCAAGCAAATGCTGGTCAACACCGTGGGCGGCGTGATCCAGCCCGGCAGCGACATCGCCGAAGTCGTACCGCTGGACGACACCTTGCTGGTAGAAGCCAAGATCCGCCCGCAAGACATCGCCTTCCTCCACCCCGGCCAGGAAGCAATGATCAAATTCACCGCCTACGACTACACCATCTACGGCGGCCTCAAAGGCAAACTCGAACAGATCGGCGCCGACACCGTGATGGATGAAGAGAAGAAAAACACCTTCTACGTCATCAAACTGCGCACCGACCGCAGCCACCTCGGCACCGACGACAAACCCCTGCTGATCATCCCCGGCATGGTGGCCTCTGTGGACATCATCACCGGCAAGAAGAGCATCTTGAGCTACCTGCTCAAGCCAATCATCAAATCCCGCGCAGAGGCCATGCACGAGCGCTGATAGGGGCATTTGGCTGCGGGAGAAGCGGGTAAATGCAGGGCGAAGGACGAAAACTTGGGTTTTCGCAAAAATAGTCAGATTTCAGGGGTTTACAGAACTTTTTCAATCGCTATAATCGTCGCCCTAACACGCCGGTATAGCTCAGTTGGTAGAGCAACTGACTTGTAATCAGTAGGTCCCGGGTTCGACTCCTGGTGCCGGCACCATACAAAACAAAGCCCTCACAGAAATGTGAGGGCTTTGTTGTTTCTGAAACGTCCATCTTTCGTCCACCCCTGAAAACCTGTAGGAGCGAGCTTGCTCGCGATGAGGCCGTCAAACCCAATGACAATCTTTCGGCCAAGACAACGGGCAGCCTTTCTTAGAACACCACGACCGAAGCAACCTCACCCAAACAGCATCTTTTGCCAGTGATCCTCACCAACAATGGCAATCGAAGCACCCGCCTCCCGCAGCTCCACTGCCTTCATGATCTTCGTTCCGTAGGTACTGTGGCGCCACTGCTCATTACCCACGCTGCCGACCACTAGGTAATGCACCTTCTTACTCACCCCGCCCCCAATCAAACCGCCACGCTCCTCGACCAATGCCTGACAATCTTTGCGTGGCCCAAAGGCCATGACGCCTGTAAATACAAACATTCGGCCATCCCATATCAAATCAGGGGCTGGCGAATTGAACGGAAGGTCCGTAGGAGCAACAGCTCCGCCGACCTTCGATCTCTCAATGCCCACTCCAGAAAAACTACGCAGAATGTTAAGCAGCTCAAGAGACTCATCCGGGTCCAGAGCATTGTCCTGAAGCATCGATGCCAAACGCGAATACAGCAGATTGATCACCGGGTCATTCAGATGGGCGAGATTGTTTTCCAACCATTGCTTTAGAAAAAGCGCTTCGTTGGTGTTCACGACACCGTCCGCCGTAATCCCAGCGGCCAACCCCACCAAGGCATCGGCAGCGCGTTGATCAATGCGGGAACGATGGAAGAATTTGCTGTTTTCGAACTCATTGTGTAGGTCCATTACGAGATTCCTTCGGGTGTTTATTGACTTAGCGCTGAAGCATTACCAATTGAGGAAATGTTGTGTTCAAACCTAGTACTCCTACGTGCGGTACCCCATTTTTGATCAAGAAAATAAATCCGTCCCCTCCTTGTTGGTCCAGACCCCGACGGAGGGAGGGGGGGTTAAGGG
>NZ_JBWKXO010000039.1:0-53166 GCF_059423025.1 Pseudomonas sp. GW704-F2
AGGTGCCGAGTGGTGGGGCAAGAGCCCTTTGGTTACTTTGGGGCTTTTCCAAAGTGACCCGCTGTAAGAGCGGAACCCTAAGCCGCCGTTACCAAAAAAACGGATATGTCCCCCATCAAAACCCCAAGCCGCCATTACCGAAAAAACGGATATGCACTCAGCCGCCACCATTACCGAAAAAACGAA
Organism: Pseudomonas sp. GW704-F2; assembly: GCF_059423025.1. NCBI lineage: Bacteria > Pseudomonadati > Pseudomonadota > Gammaproteobacteria > Pseudomonadales > Pseudomonadaceae > Pseudomonas > Pseudomonas sp. GW704-F2. The sequence continues at coordinate 187 of NZ_JBWKXO010000039.1, forward strand.
TATGCCCCCATCACCCAACCCTACCAAAGCGGCCCCACCACCTGCCGATACCGCTCCACCCCCTGCGCCGTCTGCCGCACCAGGCTCACCTCCAGCCCCAGCGGATCTTCCCGCCGATTCCCGCTCAACTGCCGCCAGCCCTTGTCCGCTTCCCACACCCGCACCTGCAGATCACTGACCCCGGTCAACACCACCACCCCATCCTTAGCCGCCGGCAACGGAAAGCGATCCCGCGCCGGTGCGGCTGCGCGGTACAGGCTGTCGCCCTTGAGCCACCACCGCACCCGTTGCAGCCCATCCGCCGCGACCGGCGCGCTGCGGATCACGTCCAGGCGAAAGCCCTTGCTGTCGGAACTGCGCACCGTCACCGCCGCCAACCCGCTGGGCTTGGTTTTATCGGCTTGCAGAGAAGCCGGCACGCTCAGCTCCACGCTGGCGCGCATGTTGAGATCGCGCTGCAACTGGTTCAGCGCCCGCAACAACGCCTCGGTCTGTTCCGTGCTGGCCTGCAAGTGCTGATCCGCACGGGTCACGCTGTCGAGGCCGCGCCAGGCGATGAGGCTGACCAGCGCCATCAGCATGATCGCCACCATCACCTCAATCAGCGTGAAGCCTTTCTGCGAGGCACTCATGGCTGGCTCACCACGCGCATCAAACCGGCGGCATCACGTTGCAGGCTGAGGCGGTGTTGCCCGTCGGACAGTTCGACCCGCACCGGCGGGTTGATCCATTCGGCGTCGAGCACCAAGGTTTGCCGGGGCTCGATCGTGACCTGCATCGGCGTGCTCTCCCATAGGCGCGGGCGCAGTTGGGCGTCGCCCTGGAATGACTCCACGCCGAGGCCGTCATCGCTGCGACGGTTGAAGCGGAAACCCTTGGCGTCCGCGCGCCAGGTGATCGGCCGCCCATCGGCGCGGGCTTCGGCCTGGGCCACTTGCAGCAATTGACTCAAACGCTCGGCATCTTTGCGCAGCAGGTGCAGCGGGTCGGGCTTGATGGTCAGGCTGATGGCGGCGCTGGCAATGCCGATGATCACCAGCACCACCATCAGTTCGATCAGGGTGAAACCTTGCTGTTTCATGGGGCGGCACCTGGAAAGCTGGCGAGGTTATGAAATAAAAACGTGCGAATTGGCCTGTAGGCTGATGCCACGGACAAACAGGAGGTCCACCCATGGCACTTGCCCTTCGTTTTTCTCCCGCCCTCGGCGTGCAGGCACTGGCCGTGGTTGCCGCGTTGGCCGGCGTGGCGGTCTGGACGCCGTTGCTGCTCACTTCCGCCGAATCCCACACGCCGCCGGCGGCCGCCGAGGCGTTGGCGGCGCGCAGCGATAACCCGGCGTTGCAGTGGTTTTCCACGGCGCCGACGGCATTGCAGGTCAAGGTCTCGGGGGTCTTGGCCGGAGCGCGGGGCGCGGTGGCGATCCTCAGCCTCAACGATGGCCCGCCGCGCAGTTTTCTGCTCGGCGAGCGCCTCAGCCCCGGCGTGCGCTTGACGGCCATCGCGGGCGACGGTGTCGAGATCGAGCGCGGCGGCGAGAAGGTGCGCGTGCAGCTCGACACGTTGCCGCAGGCGCCCGCATTGCCACGCCTCACTCGGCCTTGACCTGCGGCCTGGCCAGGGTCGTCGCCAGGCGCGCCAACGGCGGCGCCTCGCGGCTGGCGTCCCGCACCTGCACATCGACCTGCACCAACTGACTGTCGGGGCTGCTGCTGAGGGTCTGCTCGCAACGCAGTTTCAAGCGGCCCTGATCGCACGCGAAGGTCTTCTTACCGCTGCTCAACCGCCCCTCCAACTGCAACTCCGCCAGCCGGCTTTGCGCCGCCAGCATCGCCATCGACTTGTCGCGCAACAGGCCGTTGCTCTGGGTCATCAGCCCGGCCACGCGCACGGCCGCGGCCATGGCCACCGCGATGATCGCCAGCGCCACCAGCACTTCAATCAGGGTAAAACCTCGCTCGTTGCGGTGCCTGCGCATGGCGTTCTCAAAGCCTGGAAACAGGTGCGCAGCCTAGCGCTGGCAGTTGACCGATTGGCGACCGAAACTCCCGAGGATTTTCAATACGACTGACATGTGTTCTTGCAACACTGCGCCCCGAAATGCACTCAAGCCAAGGAATGTCGAGATGGATATCGCACGCCTAACATCCCCACTGCCAGGCCCTCGCGGCCAGCGTGGCTTCACCCTGATCGAGATCATGGTGGTGGTGGTCATTCTCGGGATTCTGGCGGCGATGGTGGTGCCCAAGGTACTCGACCGTCCGGACCAGGCGCGGGCCACCGCGGCGAAACAGGACATCGGCGGGTTGATGCAGGCGCTGAAACTCTATCGCCTCGACCACGGCACTTACCCGACGATGAACCAGGGCCTCAAAGTGCTGGTGGAACGCCCGGCGGATGCGAAAAACAGCAACTGGCGCGCCTACCTCGACCGTCTGCCCAATGACCCGTGGGGCCATCCTTATCACTATCTCAACCCAGGCGCCAACGGCGAGGTCGATGTGTTCTCCCTGGGTGCCGACGGCCAGCCGGATGGCGACGGCGTGAATGCCGATATCGGCTCCTGGCAGCTGTAAAGCGCGCGATGAAACGGGATTCGCCCGCAGCGGCGAAGCAGCGCGGCATGGCGATTATCAGCGCGTTACTGATCGCGGCGGTGGTGGCGGTGATCGCCGGCGCCATGCTCACGCGCCAGAGCGTATTCACCCGCAGCGTGGAGGCCGAGCAATTGCGCATTCAGGGTCAGTGGCTGTTGCAAGGCCGCCTGGAACACAGCCGCCTGTTGCTGTGGGAGGCGCGCCAGAAGGACGTGCTGACGCGCCTCGATCAGCCGTGGGCGCGGCCCCAGGGCGGGGTGTTTGAAGGGCGCCTGGAGGACGAGCAGGGCAAGTTCAACCTGCGCAATCTGGTCAATCACCAGCGGCTCGACGCCGAACAACTGCAAGCTTTCGAGCGCCTGTGCCGCCTGATTGACATCGACCCGGCCGTGAGCCGACGTATCAGCCGGCGAGTGATCGCCTCCTATGATCAACGTACCGACAAGACGCTGCTGCCGGCGCGCTACCCGATGCTGCGCAGCCTGGATGACCTGAGCGGTATCGAAGGGCTCGACCCGCTGCTGCTGCGACGCCTGCAGACCTTCGTCGGCGTGCTGCCCGGCAATACCTGGGTCAACGGCAACACCGCCAGCGCCGAAGTGCTCAGCGCGGTGGTGCCGGAACTCAGCCTGGCCCAGGCCCAGGCATTGGTGGCCGAGCGCGACAGCGGGCGCTGGTTTATCAACCGTGGCGATTTCGTCAACCGCCTGCACCTGCCCCAAGTGGCGGTGGACAGCGTGCAAGTGGGCATCACCAGCGAGTGGTTTCGCCTGCAGGGCCAGGTACGCCGTGAACAGCGCCGGGTAACGATCGACGCGTTGTTGCATCGCCCCGAAGACCGCCGGCCCCAGGTGATCTGGTCGCGGGTGGGCGCATGAAACGCCTGCGGATCGGCTTGCCGTCACTCGATCAACTGACGGTCGACAGCCAGGTGCAATTTGCCTGGCTGGAGCGTGGCGCCGTGGTGAGCGAGGGTTGCGAAAGCCTGCTGCAGTTGGGCCGGTCCAAGCCGTCGGTGGAGTGCTTTCTGCACCCCGCCGACAGCCTGTCGACCAGCCTCGAGCTGCCGCCGCTGGCCGCCGCCAAAACCGCCGCCGCCGTGGCCTGTGCCGCACAGGCGTTGATCCTCGGGCCGGTGGAGCAGATGCAGGTGGCCCACGGCCCGCGCGACAGCGATGGGCGCGTGCAGGTGGCCTGGGTGTCCACGGCCGGGTTGGAGCGCCTGGGCCAGGTGTTGGCGCAGGGCCAGTTCAGGTTGCGCGGCCTGTACCCGGCGCCGTATGCCTTGCCGCTCGGCGCCGCGGCCATGCACGACGGTTATTTGCTGACACGCCATAGCCTGCACCAAGCGGCGGTGCATCCGCTCGGGCAACAGGTGTTGGATCAAGGGCTGGAGGTGCCGCTGGCGCCGGAGGCGCAACGCTGGAGTGGCGCCGTGCCTGGCTGGGGCTTGCACGGCCGCCTCAACCCACCGGCGAGCGGTGGCTGGGGCAGGGCGCTGGCCGCTGTCGCCCTGGCCACTGCCGTCTGGACCCTGGGCCTGAACCTGTACGCCGCGCGCCAGGCGGGCGAAGGCCAGCAGCTCAAGGCGCTGCTGAGTCAGCAGGTGCGCCAGGCCTTCCCCGAATTACCGGTGATCCTCAACCCCTTGCAGCAGGCCCGCCAACAGTTGGCCGCCCGCCAAACCGGCGCCGCCGCCGACCCCGCCCAGCGCTTTGGCAGCCTGCTGCAAGTGGCCGGCAGCAGCCTGCCGTTCATGGTCGGCAACGTCGACAACCTGAGCTTCGAACAGGGCCGCTTGCACGTGGGCTTGCTGGCCGACAGCCGTAGCCCGACGGCGCCGGGCGATGGGCAAGCGGCGCTGGCCCAGGCCGGGTTTAGCGCGACCCGCGATGAGCATGGCTGGACGTTGGGCCCGGTGGAAAGCGCCGAAAAACCGGGAGCCGCTGATGAATAAGTGGCGCCGTCTACGCAGCCAGGCCCAGGCGTTCTGGAGCGGCCTGGCCCTGCGCGAACAACGCATGCTCAGCGGCGCCGGCCTGGTGCTGGCAGGTCTGTTGACCTGGCTGGTGCTGATTCAGCCGCCCTTGAAGACGATCGCGTATTGGCAGGCCGAAACCCCCAAGTTGCGCACCCAGGCGGCCACCTTGCACGCGCTGTTGCAGGGCGTCGCGGCGCCGCGGCCCGCCGATGCCGCCACGCTGCAACAGGCCCTGGACAGCGCCGGCCTGCAAGGTCGTTACCAGTTGCAGGCGCTGGATGCCGGCGCCTGGCGCCTGAGCTTCGACAACGCGCCGGCCGATGCGGTGATGGACTGGTTACTGGGCAATCCCCGTTCGTTTTCCCTGGAGGTGTCCGAGGCGCGCTTGCAGCGTAGCGCGGACGCTATCGACAACTCGGCCGGCACTGTGTCCGGGACCGTTCGCATGGATCAGGCGCTTGGCGCTAAGGAAGCTTCATGAAGTGGTCAGTCCCCAACCCTGCGCCTTTTCGCAAGATCGCGCCGCTGCTGTTACTGGCCTTGAGCGCGTGCAGCAACACCCCGTCGCCGACCAAGCCGTTGCAGGTGGACAGCGAACTCGGCCAGCCCCTGGCCGACACCCGGCGCAGCAGCGAGAGCGTGCTGGAGCGCCAGCGCGAGCCGGCGCCCAAGCCCCGCGTCCAGCACCCGCTGACCAACAGCGCCCGTGGCCACGCGCCGGCTGCGGTCAAGACGCGCAACCCACTGGGCGATCAGCCGGTGCAGTTGAATTTTGTCGATGCCGATATCCAGGCGGTGGTGCGCGCGCTGTCCCGTGCCACCGGCCAGCAGTTTCTGGTCGACCCTCGAGTCAAAGGCAACCTGACCCTGGTCAGCGAAGGCCAGGTGCCGGCGCATCAAGCCTACGACATGCTGCTGGCGGCGCTGCGCATGCAGGGCTTCAGCGTGGTCGACGTCGGCGGCGTGGCCCAGGTGGTGCCGGAGGCCGATGCGAAGTTGCTCGGCGGGCCGATCTACAGCGCCGGCAGCAGCGGCATGCAGACCCGCACCTTTCGCCTGCAATATGAAAACGCGGTGAACCTGATCCCGGTGCTGCGCCCGATTGTGTCGCCGAACAACCCGATCAACGCCTACCCGGGCAACAACAGCATCGTCATCACCGACTACGCGGAAAACCTTGCGCGGGTGGCGCAGATCATCGACGGCATCGACACCCCCAGCGCCATCGACACCGACGTGGTGATGGTGCAGAACGGTATCGCCGTGGACATCGCCGCCATGGTCAGCGAACTCCTGGAAACCCAGGGCGCCGACCAGACCCAGAAGATCAACGTGATCGGTGACCCGCGCTCCAACTCGATCATCATCCGTTCCGGCAGCCCCGAGCGCACCGAGTTGGCGCGCAACCTGATCTACAAACTCGACAATGCCCAGAGCAACCCGAGCAACATGCACGTGGTCTACCTGCGCAACGCCCAGGCCGGCAAGCTGGCGCAGTCGCTGCGCGGCTTGCTCACCGGCGAGAGCGAGTCCGGCGTCAGCGACGAGGCGCGGGGCAAGCTCAGTGCCATGGGTGGCAATGCCCAGAGCACCCGGGGCAACAGCACCGCGCAGAACAGCAGCGGCACGCCCACCGGCAGCGGCGTGCAGGCCGGGTATAGCCAGGACAAACCGGCGACCGGCAGCAGCCCCAGCGATCAGAACACCGCGTTCAGCGCCGGCGGCGTGACGATCCAGGCCGACGCCACCACCAACACCTTGCTGATCTCCGCGCCGGACCCGCTGTACCGCAACCTGCGCGAAGTGATCGACATGCTTGACCAGCGCCGCGCCCAGGTGGTGATTGAAAGCCTGATCGTCGAAGTCAACGAAGACGACGCCAGCGAGTTCGGCGTGCAGTGGCAGGCTGGCAACCTCGGCGGCAAGGGCGGTTTTGGCGGGGTGAACCTGGGGGGCAGCGGGGTGAATGGCACGTCGACCAGCAAGACCAGCATCGATGTGCTGCCCAAGGGCCTGAATATCGGCCTGGTCGATGGCAGCGTCGACATCCCCGGGATCGGCAAGGTGCTCGACCTCAAAGTGCTGGCCCGCGCCTTGAAAAGCAAGGGCGGCACCAACGTGCTGTCGACACCGAACCTGTTGACCCTGGACAACGAAGCCGCGAGCATTTTTGTCGGGCAGACCATTCCGTTCGTCACCGGCAGCTATGTGACGGGCGGCGGCGGCACCAGCAACAACCCGTTCCAGACCGTGCAGCGCGAAGAAGTGGGGCTCAAGCTCAACGTGCGCCCGCAGATTTCCGAAGGCGGCACGGTGAAGCTGGATATCTACCAGGAAGTCAGCAGCGTGGACGCGCGGGCGTCGGTGGACGCGGGCACGGTGACCAACAAGCGGGCGATCGATACCAGCATCCTGTTGGACGACGGGCAGATCATGGTGCTCGGCGGGTTGTTGCAGGACGGCTACAGCCAGAGCAATGACGCGGTGCCGTGGCTGTCGGATATCCCGGGGTTGGGCGCGTTGTTTCGCAATGAAAAGCGCAGTGTGAACAAGACCAACCTGATGGTGTTTTTGCGCCCCTACATCATTCGCGACAGTGGCGCGGGGCGCAGTATCACGCTGAACCGCTATGAGTTCATGCGCCGCGCCCAGGGAGGCTTGCAGCCGGAGCGCAGTTGGGCAATGCCGGATGTGCAGGCACCGCAGTTGCCGTCGGTGGAGAAGGCGATTCCGGGGGCTGGGCCGAGGGCGGTGATCAGGGCGGTGCCGGCTCGTGATTGATGTTGAGCGAGTGCATATCCGGGGCTTCGGTAACGGCGGCTTATGGTTCCGCACTTACGGCGGGTCACTTTGGAAAAGCCCCAAAGTAACCAAAGGGCTCTTGCCCCACCACTCGGCACCTCGCTTGGGCTCGGTGTGCCCGAACGCAGGCTTGCGTGGTTTAAGATCAAAAGCGGCTCGCTTCGCATCGTGTTTACGCGGGGGGGCGGTGTTTTTTCATGGCCTGGATTTGTGCCACAACCCCGCTGCAATCAATGCAGTGCCCAGACGGGTGCAGTCGGATTTGACTGAGAATCCCCAGGCACTCACCGCTTCAAAATGTGGGAGGGGGCTTGCCCCCGATAGCGGTGGTTCAGTTACAGATGAATTGACTGACACACCGCTATCGGGGGCAAGCCCCCTCCCACATTTACACTGCGCGGCGGCCCGCCGTAAGGGCGGAACCATAAGCCGCCGTTACCGCAGCAACGGATATGTACTCAATCCAAAAGGGTCAACCCCATGAGCCTGCTGCCCTACGCCTGGGCCAAATCCCAACGCATCCTCCTGCGCCCCGGCGAGGCCGGCCTGCTGCTGACGGTCTGCCCGTCGACCCCCGGCTGGTCGATCAGCGAAGTCCAGCGTCAGTTCGGCCAGAGCCGCCTTGAGCAGGTGCGCGACGACGAACTCGACGGCCTGCTCGCCAGCGCCTATGCCGACACCGGCAGCGCCGCTGCGGTGGTCGGTGCCGCCGAAAACGAAGTCGACCTCGACCGCCTGATGCAGGACATGCCCGAGATCACCGACCTGCTCGACACCCAGGACGGCGCGCCGGTGATCCGCATGATCAACGCCTTGCTGACCCAGGCCGCCCGCGATGAGGCCAGTGATATCCATATCGAACCCTACGAAACCCACTCCGTGGTGCGCTACCGCGTCGACGGCACCCTGCGCGACGTGGTCTCGCCGCGCAAGGCGCTGCATGGCGCGCTGGTGTCGCGGATCAAGATCATGGCCCAGCTCGACATCGCCGAAAAACGCCTGCCTCAGGACGGCCGCATCGCCCTGCGCGTGGCCGGGCGGCCGATTGATATCCGCGTGTCGACAGTGCCCACCGGGCATGGCGAGCGCGTAGTGATGCGCTTGCTGGACAAGCAGGCCGGGCGCCTGCAACTGGAGACCCTGGGCATGGAGCCGCAACTGCTGGCGCGCCTTGACACGCTGATCCGCCAGCCCCACGGCATCGTGTTGGTCACCGGGCCCACCGGCAGCGGCAAGACCACCAGCCTCTACGCCGCGCTGGCGCGGCTGGATGCGAGCACCAGCAATATCCTCACCGTCGAAGACCCGGTGGAGTATGACCTGCCGGGCATCAGCCAGATCCAGGTCAACGCCAAGATCGACATGACCTTCGGCCTGGCTTTGCGTGCGATCCTGCGCCAGGACCCGGACATCATCATGATCGGCGAAATCCGCGACCTGGAGACCGCCCAGATCGCCGTGCAAGCCTCGCTCACCGGCCACCTGGTGCTCGCCACCCTGCACACCAACGACGCGGTGTCGGCGGTCAACCGCCTGATCGATATGGGCGTCGAACCGTTCCTGCTGGCGTCTTCATTGCTGGGCGTATTGGCCCAGCGCCTGGTGCGGCGCCTGTGCCCGCACTGCAAGCAGGCAGACCCGGCCATGCCGGGCACCTGGCGCCCGGTGGGCTGCGCGCAGTGCAACCAGATCGGCTACAGCGGGCGTACCGGTATCCATGAGTTGTTCTGCGTCGACGACGAGGTGCGCAGCCTGATCCACCAGGGCGCCGGCGAGCAGGAGCTGCGTCTGGCGGCACGCCGCGCCGGCATGTTCAGCATGCGTGAAGACGGCGAGCGCTGGGTGCGCAGCGGCACCACCGCGGCCGAAGAAATCCTGCGCGTAACACGGGACGCCTGATGAATCGCTATCGCTATGAAGCCGCCGACGCCAGCGGCAAGGTCGAGGCCGGGCACCTGGAGGCGGACAGCCAGAGCGCGGCGTTTGCCGCGTTGCGCAGCCGTGGCCTGACCGCGCTTCTGGTGCAGGTCGAAGGCAATCAACAGGCCGCGGGCGGCAGCAGCCTATTCAGCGCCAAGCTGTCGGACAACGACCTGGCCTGGGCCACGCGGCAACTGGCGAGCCTGCTCGGCGCCAGCCTGCCGTTGGAAGCGGCGCTGAGCGCGACGGTGGAGCAGGCCGAGAAAAAACACATCGCCCAGACCCTGGCCGCCGTGCGCGCCGATGTGCGCGGCGGCATGCGCCTGGCCGATGCCCTGGCGGCACGGCCACGGGACTTTCCGTCGATCTACCGTGCGCTGATCGCGGCGGGGGAGGAGTCCGGCGACCTGGCCCAGGTGATGGAGCGCCTGGCCGACTACATCGAGGAGCGCAACAACCTGCGCGGCAAGATCCTCACCGCTTTTATCTACCCCGGCGTGGTGGGGCTGGTGTCCATCGGCATTGTGATTTTCCTGCTCAGCTACGTGGTGCCCCAGGTGGTCAGCGCGTTCTCCCAGGCGCGCCAGGACCTGCCGGGGCTGACCCTGGCGATGCTCAACGCCAGCGACTTTATCCGCGCCTGGGGGTGGCTGTGTTTTGCCGGGATCGTCGGCAGCTTCTGGGGCTGGCGCCTGTACCTGCGCGACCCGGTGGCGCGCTTGAACTGGCACAGCCGCGTGCTGCGCTTGCCGCTGATCGGGCGCTTTGTGCTGGGCCTGAACACCGCCCGATTTGCCTCGACCCTGGCGATCCTCGGCGGTGCTGGCGTGCCGCTGTTGCGCGCCCTCGAAGCGGCGCGCCAGACCTTGTCCAACGAGCGTCTGAGCCAGTGCGTCAACGACGCCACCGCCAAAGTGCGCGAGGGCGTCAACCTCGCTCCGGCGCTGGCGGTGGAGAAGGTGTTCCCACCGGTGCTGATCCACCTGATCGCCAGCGGTGAAAAAACCGGCTCACTGCCGCCCATGCTCGAACGCGCGGCACAGACCCTGTCGCGGGACATCGAACGCCGTGCCATGGGCATGACCGCGCTGCTCGAGCCACTGATGATCGTAGTGATGGGCGCCGTGGTGCTGGTGATCGTGATGGCGGTGCTGTTGCCGATCATCGAGATCAACCAGCTGGTGACCTGAATGTGGGAGGGGGCTTGCCCCCGATTGCGATGCGTCAGTCTATGCATCTTTGGCTGACACTCCCTCATCGGGGGCAAGCCCCCTCCCACATTGGACCCTACCTGTTCAGTTGATTTTGGGGTGGGCCGATACCGCCAGCCCGCAACCTCGGGTTCATCGTTTCGTCACAGCCAAGCCCCTCGCCGCAGCCTACGCCGCCTTGACGAAACCCCCACTGAAACCGCGCTGTCACCTGCCTCCAAACCGCTCAAAACCATGACCAAAACACCCGAGAATCTTTTTAAAAATCAAGCTCTTCCTCCCGAGGTTTTTTCCCATTGCTGTCATCGGAAGCTGCGAAATTCTCTAGCCATGGCCTCACCCCCAGCCACCCCCGAGACACGGCTTGGGACCGGAGCCATGGCGTCATGCAAGAGCCATCTACCTCAAACGTACAAACACGACGAAAGGAGATTCTTCATGTTTAAGCGCACTATGATCGCGGCCTCTTTGGCAGTTGCAGCACTGGCTTCGGCCCAATCCATGGCCGCAGTGGTCGGTGGCGGGGCCACCTTGCCGGAAAAACTCTACGGCAGCACTGCCACATCGACGACGGCTACCGGCATCCTCTCTGCCAGCATTCCAGGTTTTAGCCCCTACATCGGTGTGGGCAGCGGCGACGGCAAGAAGGCGTTCTTCGGTAACGATTCGACCAAGCTGAAATTGGCCGCGGGTATTACCATTGATTATGCCGGTAGCGACTCGGTGGTGAGCGCCGCGGAACTGGCTGCTTACAACGCTGACACCGTTAAAGGCCGCGCCGCCTATGGCCCGCTGGTTCAAGTCCCGGCTGAAGCCACTTCGGTGACCGTGCCTTACCACATCGACGGTAAAACCTCGCTGCAGCTCACCAGTGCTCAGTTGGCCGATATCTTCGCCGGCAAGATCACTAACTGGAAAGACGTGCAATTCAACGGGGCTGCCGGTCCAGACCTGCAGATCAAAGTGGTCTACCGTCAGGAAACCAGCGGGACCACCGAGATTTTTACCAACCACCTCAAAGCGGTAAAACCCGCATCGGTACCGAATGTCAGCAACAGCTTCGTCACCGCCATCGGCTTTGACCCAGCCACCAGCGCTCCGGTCGGTTCAAGCTACCTCGCTGTAACCGGCAGTCAAGGTGTCGCCACTGCTATCACCAATAACAATGGTGCCATCGGTTACGTCAGCCCTGACTACGCAGCGTTCAACAGCGCCGCCGCCGTTGCCTCGGTCAATGGCTTCCTGCCGACTGAAGTGAACGTTCAAGCTTCTCTCGATACTATTGCGCCACCGGCCGTCGGTTCCGCCGCCGCCGCCGACCCGTTGAACTGGGTCCCTACGTTTGCCAACCCGACTGCGGGCTACCCCATCGTCGGCTACACCAACCTGGTCTTCAGCCAGTGCTACAAAGACTCCACTGACAACATCCGCATCCAGACTTTCCTGAAACGTCACTACACCGGCGTGAATAACGCGGCTATCAGCAGCCACTCGTTCATTCCGTTGTCCACCACCTGGCAGAAAGCGGTCTACGACAACTTCGTTGCCACCACCAGCTCGCTGCGCATCGGCGACACCAACACCTGCAACGGTATCGGTCGTCCGCTGTAACACCCCGTCTCGACAGGGTTGGCCCCACAACCGGCAATGACTTCGCGTCATTGCCGGTTTTGTCGTTGTGCATCGCGACCCGCCAGTTGAACCGCGTTGTATGAACATTGTGTGACATCAGTTCGGTCGCACCCCTCGGCAACCGCCTTAAGCAATAACCACAACACGTGCCCGCGCAGTGTTCGCGCGCCCGTCGTTCGCCTGCCCCGTCAAAAGGACCTGTAAGTGATGCGTTCCCGTCTGAAGCTGCCTGCCAACCGCGCTGCCAACGTGCCTGCCACTGCCGGTCAACCGGTGTTGCGCCTTAAACCCCTGGCCCATGTGATCGCACTGCTGGTGTTTACCGGCGGTGCCCACGCGGCGCAGCCCCATGCGTTCAGTTCGGGTTGGTTTGCCGCCAAGGGCGTGACGCAGGTCGATGGCGGCGCACGCCCTGGCGCGACGTCGCCGGGAACGCCGCCGCCGTTGGCCCAGCAACAGGCGCTTGGTCAGCAGTTGCAACGCTCCTTTCAGACCCTCAACACCAGCGTCGCCGCAATTGCCGCGCAACAGGCGGCGCAGGCCGCTGCCCGCAATAACGCCAGCGCGGGGCCGGAGACGATCCATAACGGTCTGGGCGGCAACGGCTTGAATGTGGTGATCGGCGCGGATGGCAAGCCGCTGTTCGTCAACGCCGAGGGGCCGGTGCAAACCGATGCCAACGGCAAGACGCTGGTCTCGATCAAGCAAACGGCCGATAAGGCGATCCTCAATTGGGACACCTTCAACATCGGTCGCAACACCACCGTGCAGTTCCAACAGAACAGCGATTGGGCCGCGCTCAACAAGGTCAACAACAGCACGGCGCCGAGCCAGATCCAAGGGGCTCTCAAAGCTGACGGCACGGTGCTGATCCTCAACAGCAACGGCGTCGTGTTCAGCGGCAGCAGCCAGGTCAACGTGCGCAACCTGGTGGCTGCCGCCACGGGCTTCAGCGATGAGCAATTCACCGCCAAGGGGCTGTACAGTTCAAGCAACAGCGCGCCCGGATTCACCCAGGCCGCCGGCAAGGTGACGGTCGAGCGTGGCGCGCAGATCCAGACCCAGGTGCCCGCCACCTCCACTGCGGGCGGCGGTTATGTGCTGTTGCTCGGCAAAGAGGTGGAGAACGCCGGGACCATTTCCACCGCGCGAGGCCAGACCACCCTGGCGGCGGGCGACAGCTTTGTGATCAAGAAGGGCTACAGCACCGATGGCAATGTCGCGTCCACCACGCGGGGCAATGAAGTCAGCGTCACCGGCAACGGCAAGGTCAGCAACAGCGGGCTGATTCAGGCCTCTACCGGTGACATCACCCTGGCCGGCCAGCAGGTGTTGCAAAACGGCGTGTTACTTGCCAGTTCGTCGGTGGAAGCCCGGGGTACCCTGCATGTAAAGGGCACGGGCAACAACGCTAGCGTGACCCTGGGCGAGGGCAGCCTCAGCGCGATTTTGCTCGACAGCAGCAGCGCCCTCGACAGCCAGCGCGCTGGGCTGATGACGCCGTCGCTTGATCAGAACGGCAACATTGTGCCGGCCGATACCTACCGCCGTGACCAGTCCCTGGTGGAAATCACCAGCGACGGCACGGTGGATTTTCGCAGCGGTTCCGTGACCCTGGCCACTGGCGGCCAAGTCGGTATCAAGGCTGCGCAGCGCACCCTGGTGCGCGACGGCGCGGTGATCGACGTGTCCGGCGCCACCGGGGTCAAGGTGTCGATGGCGTCCAATAGCGTCAAGGTCAATATCCAAGGCAACGAGCAGCGCGATGCGGCGGTCAATCGCGACGACAAGTCCCTGAATAACAACGATGTGTGGGTGGATGTCCGCGACTTGATTTTTGTCGCGGCTGGCACCAATGGCTATGCCACCGACCGCTGGTACACCGCAGGCGGCCTGCTGGAAGTGGGCGGTTATTTGGGCACCCGTAACCACGGCATTGGCGAGTGGATGGCCCAGGGCGGTACGGTGACCTTCAGCGGTAAGGACGTAGTGACCCAACAGGGTTCGCAGATCAACTTGTCCGGCGGCACCCTCGATGTGCAAGCGGGCAAGGTCCAGCAAACCTGGCTCAAAGGGCCGGACGGGCGTTTGTATGAACTGTCCACCGCGCCGGGGGACTTGCTCTACAGCGGGATTTACAAAGGCTATGAGGACCACAGCCAGCGCTGGGGCGTGACCGAGTATTACTACAACCCGTTGATCGCCCCGCGTGAGCGTTCAGAAGGTGCCTACACCGTAGGGCGGGATGCCGGACGCCTGGTCGTCAGTACCGCCAGTGCGGTTCTGGAGGGCCAGGTTGTGGGTGACACCTATCAGGGCGAACGCCAGACCCAGGCCGCGCAAAAAGGCCTGGACGGTTATTTGCAGTCGCAAAAAGCCGTGGCTCGCGGTGCCCAATTCGTGGTCGGTAGTTACGTGCCGTATTACGTCAAGGACAGCGCCACGTTGCAGTACGCCCTGGGGGCGGATGCCAGCACCGTGAAAAACGTCGTGCTCGGGCAGCGGGCGGCGGCTATCGCCGCAGGTCTGGACTTGACCACCGCACTGCCGGCTGATCGGGTGTCCACGCTCTATCTGGACACCGATGCCTTGAACGCGACGGAGCTGGGCACGATCAAAATCGCCAGCACTGGTTCGATTCTGGTCAACGGTGCGCTGGAGGTGGCCGCAGCCGGCGACATCACCCTGTTTGCTCCGAAAATCGAGGTCAATGCCAACCTGACCGCGCATTCCGGCAGCCTGCAACTGGGTAACGTACAAACGCAGATCACCCCCGCCGGCAAAGTCGATGTGACCCTCGGCGGGCGTGGCAGCCTGACGGTGAACAACGGCGTGTCCCTGGATGCCAGCGGCCTGTGGAGCAATCAGCGGCTGGGCACCGGCGATGGCAGCCGTTTGCCCTATCTCAACGGCGGCAGCGTGGCGTTGCGCAGTAGCGGTGATATGACCCTGGCGGCAGGTAGCCAGGTCGACGTGTCATCCGGCGCAGCCCTGGATGCCAAGGGCCAGCTCACTGGCGGCAAGGGTGGTGACCTGACGCTCGCGGCCAACGCCAATAGTGGCGACAGCCGAGGCAGCCTGGCCCTCGACGGTGAGTTGCTCGGGTATGGGGTCAATGGCGGCGGGCGCCTGAGTGTGCAGGCCGGCCAGGTGCTGATCAGCGATTCGGCGGTTACCCCAGGTACCGGGACGTTGCAGCTCGGCAGTGGGTTCTTCAATAAGGGCTTTGGCGCCTATGACATTACGGGCAATGAAGGTCTGGTGGTCGCCGATGGCACCCAGCTTGCCGTGACAACCCCGGTGTACCGCCTCAATGACAACGCACAAAGCGTGGCGAGCGGTGCAGCGCCACGCACTGCGCTGGAGATCTGGACCCCGCCGCAGTATCAGGAAAATCCCACCAAGGGCCTGTTGACCCCCCGCAAAGGCGCGAGCATGAGCTTGCAAGCCGGTACGTTGTTGTCGACAGCGGCGCAGATGGCGTCGGCGCAACTGCGCATCGGCCAGGGCGCGCGGATTGAGGTTGATCCGGGTCAAGCGATCAGTCTACGCAGCATTGGCCAGTTGACCGTGGATGGCAGCCTGAATGCCTGGGGTGGCAGCATCACGCTGGGCGCCGTCAGCGTGCAACCCAACGTGGCCGATGGCGTTGAAAACCAGGGCCATGGCCGTTCGATCTGGATCGGTGAACACGCAGTACTGGACGTGGCCGGGCGGGCGTTCACCGCAGTGGACAGTCTCGGCCGGCGCTACGGTACGGTCGGCCAGGGCGGCACTATCGTGATTGGCGGGGTGATCGACCCGGCCACCGGGATCGCCTCCGCCGCCAACCTGTTTGTGGTGGTGCGCGAAGGCGCGCGCCTTGACGCTTCCGGCAGCCAGGCGGTGCTGGACCTGGACGGTGCCGGCCCGAGCGTGATCGCCAGCCGTGGCGGCAACATCTCCCTGGCATCCAACACCGGCGTGTACCTCGACGGTACGCTCAAGGCCGGCAGCGGTGGTGCCGGTGCGGCGGGTGGTTCCCTGAGCCTGGCCTTGGAAACGCCGCTGTACGCCGAATCGGCCGCCGCTCGCGTGCGGCAAGCCCGTGAATTGATTGTCAGTGCCGCCGATCCGGGCGTGCCGTTGCCCGCCGGCAGCACCCCCGAATCGGCCGCGGGCAGCCTGGTCTACGGTCATGGCCGGCTCACGGTCAGCCAGGTCGACGCCGGCGGCTTCGATAACCTGTCGCTGTTGAGCAATGGTCTGATCAGCTTCGACGGTGACGTGTCCCTGCGTCTGGGGCAGAGCCTGAGCCTGTATTCCGGGGCCATGGCGTTGACGGATGGCGCGCCCCGACAGTCCCAGGTGCTCCTGGCGGCGCCTTATGTACGCCTGGCCGGGGTTGGCAACAACAGCCAGGGCAGCGACGGCGCCGTTCGTCCGACGGTCCAGGGTGGCGTTTCCACGCAGGGTACAGCCGGGCTCTTGAGGGTTGAAGCGGCAAACGTGCTGGATGTGCGTGATAGCCTCAACTTCGGTGCCCATGCCGAGCGCTCCAAGGCGTTGGCCAACGGCATTGACCGACGCGCCTTCGATCAGGCCCAGTTGGTCAGCCTGGGGGATATGCGCTTTCTGGCCCGCAGCGCGAACAATACTAAAACCGCCTTGACCACCCAGGCCGACTTGAGCCTGACGGCGGCGCAGATTTACCCGGCTACGGGGGCCGTTGCCGAGGTCACGGCCGGCTACACGGGGCCTAACAGCGACTTTGACCCGACACGCACCTTGCGCATCGGCCGGGTCGGCAGTGAGGCCCCGGCGCAACCTTATTCAGTGTTTGGCAGCTTACTGCTGAGTGCCTCGACCATCGAACAAGGCGGCGTGTTACGGGCGCCCATGGGCGTGCTGACCCTGGGCATGGATGGCGGCATCGTCCGTTCCACCAAAGTGATCAACCTGTTGCCTGGCAGCCTGACCTCCGTCAGCGCCGGTGGCCTGGTGCTGCCGTATGGCGGGACAGTCGACGGCGTGACCTGGCAGTACAACGGCAAACAGGTGGAGTTGCTGGGCGTCGGCGGCACCTATAACACGGGCAGTCTGGCCGTTGGTATGCAATTGGTCGGGCGCTCGCTGAATGTGCAGCAGGGCGCGGTGCTGGACCTTGCCGGTGGCGGTGAGTTGCTCGGCGCGGCGTTTGTCTCCGGGCGCGGCGGCTCCACCGATGCGCGCTACAACCCGTTGGTGCAAATCGGTGCGGACGGGCGCTTTACCTTGCCGGGGCTGGCCACCAACCCGATCTATGCGATTGTTCCCGGCGCCCAGCCGGGAGTCGCGCCCAGCGGTGGCGAGCCGGGTGCGACCCAGCCGCTGGTGGGGCAACAAATCAGTATCGGTGCCGGGGTTCCAGGCTTGCCGGCGGGGACCTACACCTTGCTGCCGTCTAGTTACGCCTTGTTGCCGGGGGCGTTTCGGGTCGAGATCAACGGCTTGGCAACGGCGTTTGCCGCAGGTTCGATGCCGAACGCTTCGGCCATGAATAACGGTTCCTGGTCAACCGAGGGCTTCCTGTCGATTGCCCACACCGGCATTCGCGACAGCCTGTCGAGCCAGGTGATCGTCACGCCGGCGGCGGTATTGCGCCGGTATTCCCAGTACAACGAAACCCGTTACGCAGACTTCGTGCGCGCTGACGCTGCGCGCCTGGGCGTCCCGCGTGCGGCCCTTGAAGCCGACGCCAAAACCCTGAAGTTGCAACTGATCGCCGGTCAAAAAGACGTGGGGTTCACCTTTGATGGCGAGGGGCGTTTTAAACCCGCGGAGGGTGGATTCGGTGCCACTGTAGCGGTGCAGGGCAACGCCATCGAGGTGATTTCTGACACTGCCCAAGCCAGTACCACACCGTCGACGGTGGCGGTACGCGCCAGCGATTTGAATGCCTTGGGGGCCGCCCGTTTGGTGGTGGGCGGCTTGACGACGGTGATGTACGGCCAGGGTGGTAATTTCGTCGGATTCGACACAGGATCCAGCGCGAACTCGGTGGTTGTGCGTCAAGGTGCGAGCTTGGCGGCGCCGGAAGTGTTCTTGATGACGGGTACGTCCTCGGGCGCCATTGAGATCGAACAAGGTGCGTCGATCAACACCCTGGGGCTCGGCAAGGCTGCCTATGACTCGGATGATGGTTTTATCTATCGACCAGGCGCTCATAGTGTCCTGGCAGTGTCCAACGGGCGCTTGCAGATGCTGGCCCCAACCGCTGGCGACAATAATAGAGGACCAGGCAGCATCCTGATCGGCCAGTGCAATCCAGGGGCTTGCAGCGGTGAAACGTCACTGTATTCCGAGGGCTCGATTGCCTTTGCCACCACCAACCGCTTTGCCTTGGGTGACGGTGTGCGCTACGGCACCCGTCATCTGGCGCTGGCGGTGGGTGGGATCAACGTCGGCAGCCCGGAGGCGTTGGCCGAGGCAGCCGCGCGCGGCGTGTTGCCGTCGGGCTTGACCCTCAATCAGCAAGTGATGGATCGCCTGTTGCGCGGCGATACCTCACGCGGCGCACCGGCCCTGAAAAGCCTGGCACTGACAGCTGGGCAATCCTTGAACTTCTATGGCAGCGCAACCCTGAGCACCCTCGACAGCTCGGGTAAGTCACTGCTGGATGAACTGTTACTGACGACTCCGGCGATCTATGGCTATGGCAACGCGGCGGATGTGGCGTTGATCCAGACCGGCACCTTGGTGTGGGGAGGCGATACCAGTGCGCCGCCGGCCGTGATCAACCAAGGCGCGGGCACTGGCAGCGGCACCCTGGAGCTGCAGGCTCGGCGCATCGAATTCGGCTATGGCCGCAACGCCCAGCCCGATGGCCTGACCGAGAATGGCCGCATGACCCTGGGCTTTGCCAATGTCTACCTCAACGCCGACGAACGCATTACGGCCAACCACAAAGGCAGCCTGGCGGTGCATCAGTCCCAGGGCGCTTATGAAGCGGGCAAGGGCTTTGCCTACAGTGGCGGCAACTTGACCATCACCGCGCCGTTGTTGACCGGTGAAGCCGGTTCGATCAACCGGATCACCGCCGGTGGCGCAGTGACCGTAGTGGCCCCGGCTAACGGTGCGGCCCCGGCGGATGCGACGGCCATCGACGCGTTGGGCGCCGAGTTATTGCTGTCCGGGCGCAGCGTGGCGGTCGATACGGCGGTGGTGTTGCCCAGCGGCAAGCTGACCCTCAGCGCCGATGAAGCGCTGACCCTGGGCGCCTCTTCGCGTCTGGACCTCAGTGGTCGCACCGTGCGGAACAACGACGTGAGCAAATACAGCTGGGGCGGTGACGTCAGCCTGGAAAGCCGCCACGGCAACATTTATCAGGCCGCAGGTGCGCTCGTCGACCTGTCCGCCCGATACAACCAAGGTGGCCTGCTCAAAGCCGTGGCGGTGGACGCCGGAGCAGGGCAGGTCGACTTGCAAGGGCAGATCCGCGCCGGTAGCAGCGGCTATTACGATGCCGGTGGCACCCTGGTACCGTACCAGGCGGGCGGGGTGGACATTCGTGCGCAGCAGATGGGGGATTTCGCCGCGTTGAACCAACGCTTGAACCAGGGGCAGGTGTGGGGTTCGCGCAGCTTCCAGCTCAAGCAGGGCAACCTGGTTATCGGCGATGAACTCAAGGCCAATCAGGTCAACGTCTCGGTGGATAACGGCAGTTTGACGGTGGTGGGCACTATCGACGCCAGTGGTGAGCGGGTCGGCAGTATCCGCCTGGCCGGCAAGCAGGGTCTGACCCTCGCCGGCAGTGCGGTGCTGGATGCCCACGGTACGGCGTTGCGGGTCGACAGCTACGGCAAAATCATCGATGCGCCGAACCGGGCGATGGTTGAACTCAACAGCGGTGACGGTCAATTGACCTTGGCCGATGGCGCGCGTATCGACGTGCGCCACGGCACGGCTGCGGTCCTGGGCCGTGGCCCGGGGCAATACGACGGCCTGGCCCGTGGCACCCTGGAACTGAATGCCCCCCGGCTGAATGCCAATGATGTGGCCATCGATGCGCGCGGGCGCGTCGATATCCTTGGCGCTCGCTCCATCGCGCTGAACGCTGTCGCCCGTTACACCGATGCGCCGCCCGGCGTTGAGCCGTCGGTCAGTGGCCGGCCGTATCAGATGATCGATCAGGATTACCTGAATAAAAAACACGCGCTCAGTGAAACCTTTATCAACAATGCCTTGAACAACCTCGGGTTGACGCAAGGCAAGCTGGCGGGCTTGAACAACAGCCGCTACGCCGACGCCTTCCACCTGCGCCCAGGCGTGGAAATCGTCGCCGAAGGCGATCTGGTGGTCAGTGGCGACCTGGACCTGTCGGGCATGCGCTATGCCAGCCTCAACCGCAATACGCCGAAGACGTTGGTGTATGGTTCGGGCGAGGTCGGCAGCCTGGTGGTGCGTGCCGGTGGCAATCTGGACGTCTACGGCAGCATCAACGACGGTTTTGCCCCGCCGCCGCCCACCCCGGACGACAACGGCTGGGTGCTGACCCCCGGCCTGCAAGGGTTCGGCAGCGATGTGATCGTGCCCGGCCCTGGTGTGGTGCTGGCAGAGGGCAGTGCATTCCCCACTGGCAAGACCCTCAACTACTCGTTACCGATCCAGGCCACCACGCTGGCGCAAGGCACTGTGCTGCCGACGCAGGGCATCCTCGATGCGCCACTGACCCTGCCGGCCAATACCGTGTTGAGCGCGGCGGTGCGCGACAGCGCCGGCAACCTGCTGTATGCCGCCGGCACGTTGTTGCAACAACCTGTGGTGCTCGCTGCCGATACACGACTGGACGCCGGCACCGTATTGGCGGGCGCTGCCGCCCTGCGCGCGATGACCTGGCCGGCCGGCGTGCCGTTACCCAGCCGAGGGGTGCTGATCGGCAGTGCGACCGACGGTGTTTTGCTGGCTGTGAACCTGGCTCTCAAGGTTGGCGCGCTGATTCCTTATGGCACGGACGTCAAACTGCCGAACGGCGCGATATCGGTGCCGTTGCGCACCGTGACCGGCGCCACGGCACGCCAGAACTGGGCTGTGGCGCCGATGTTGGCCGAAGGCTCGCAGTCGTGGTCGTTGCGTCTGGTGTCCGGTGCTGATACCCAGGCGGCCGACACGCGTTCTATCCAGCCGGCCTTTGCCGGCGACCTGACCCTGGCGGACACGCACTACGGCATTTACGAGACTCACAGTAAAACCACCATCCCGGGGCAACCGGCCCGGCCAGGCGGCGCCTGGTACTGGAGTGACTTTGCCGCCGAGCTGTTCGGCGTCACGGCGGGTACTCCGGTGCCGGAGTCCGAGTGGGCTTCTTGCCCGGACTTGTGCGTGCGCGTCAACTACGTGTGGAGCGACTTAGCCGAGTTGTTTGGCTTTACTCCCGGGGCGCCGGTGTCACCCGAAAACGAAAGCACGTGCGACGCAGATCTGTGCGTTTCCTTGGGCGAACCCACTCCAGCAATCCCTGAGCAGGTGATCGTCGGTCCGGTCAAACTGGTTTCACCCGTGAGTCAGCATTTCAGTGTGCTGCGCACCGGCACCGGTGATCTGGATCTGATCGCTGCGGGCAACGTCTCAATGCAATCGCCCTACGGCGTGTACACCGCAGGGGCGTCCAGCGCGTCTCGCGCAGGTGGTGCCGCCGCCGACTTCAACCAGGCTCGCGTCACCGCTGCGGATGTGACGGTGCTGGGCAGCGCGGCCAAGGCGTATGAAGCCTTGGTCGATGAAAGCAGCGCCAGCCCTTACGCCGCCTGGTACCCCGACGGCGGCGGCAACGTGTTGCTGCGCACCGGCGGTAGCCTGACGGGCGCTGTCTGGACGCCGATGCAAGATAGGCCAATGGACAATGACGGTCGCAGCCAACTCAACAGTGCGAACCTGGGCAACTGGTTGTGGCGCCAAGGCACAGGCAGCACGGCGGGTGTCACCCCGATACCGACCAGTTGGTGGATCAACTTTGGCACTTATATAAAGGGCAAAAGCGGCACTGCCAACCGGTATTTTGACGACGCTGCACAGATAGACCAGCTGCCACGCCTGGTGGGGTTCACCGGTGTCGGCACGCTGGGCGGCGGCAATCTGACCCTGGACCTGGGCAGCGATGGTGGCATGCAGACGCGCCGTGGCTCCGTGGATGGCTTGAGAGCACCGCGCAGTGAAGGCCTGGTGTTGGCAGTGGGGAGTACCGGGCGGGTGGTGGACGGTCAATTGCTGTTGACGGGGGGCGGCGACCTGGATGTACGCATGGGAGGCGATTTGAACCCTGGGCTGGACGCTCGTGCGACCCGCAGTAATACCGCCAGCTTGCAATCAGTCGACTATAAGGCACAAACACTCAGCCTCAATGGCGTGCTGACCAACCTGCGTGGCGCCTTGAACCTGCAGGCAGGCAGCCTGGGGGGCATTGCCTTGAACTATGGCAGTATGCGTAACGATCAGGATGTCAAGGAAAGCCGAGCCTACTCGCCGTACACCGCAAGCCTGGGCACGGCCACGGGCGGGATCACCTTGATGCTGGGCGACGCCACGGCCACCCTGTCGACGCGAGGTGACCTGGTGTTGGCGGGGACCGGCGACCCTGGACGCGTCTCTACCGAAAATACCCAAGCGTTCAGTTACAACGGTAGCGCTTATGGCAATGGCACCACATGGTTCTCATTATGGACCGAGCGTACCGCCATCGACTTGTTCTCCGCAGGTGGCAGTTTGACGCCTAGCGTGCAGAGCATGTCGCTGAGCGCCAATGGCCAGCTGAATCCTCTGCCCGAGCAAAACTACTCCAGTTCGGACGGGCGTTTCATCTTCCCCTCCAAGCTCGGCGTGGTAGCAGCCAATGGCAGTATTTATCTCGGCGCATCCGCGCTGGGTGCTGGCCCGCTGCCTAACAATCCTGCTTATTCGCTGTTATTGGCGCCGTCGAGCAAAGGACGATTGGCCATGTTGGCCGGGGACTCAATTTACGCCAGCGGTTATGCGGTCAACCAGTCGGGTGACAGCCAGGGTGCTATACCGACGCCGTTCGCGCCAGCCTTTGTCGGCAGGAATGGGTTCAGCCTGGTCGTCAACAACCTGGGCAGTGACGCGATACAGGACGACCTTTCCTTGTTCGCCTTCCGCAGCGCGACTGATCTTGCGCGTCCGGCTTCCCAGGCAGAGCCGGCCAGGTTTTATGCCCAGCAGGGCGACATCGTGGGGCTGCGCAGCGGTGAGATCCTGACGTTCGGCAGCCCGCGTCAAGGCCAGGTCCGCTATGAGTCCGCAGGCCCGGTCTGGATGCGGGCGGGGCGCGACATTGTCAGTTCAGGTACCGATATGGGCTCGTCGACGGTGCTTCCTAAACTGTTGGGTTACAACGGCGATTACTTGGGTGAAAGCCGCGGCAACCTGTTCGTTCACAGCCGCCCTGAGGACGTGTCAGTGGTTTCCGCCGGGCGCGACATTCTCTACAGCAGCTTCAACGTCGCCGGCCCCGGCACCCTGGAAGTCAGTGCCGGGCGCAACCTGTTGATGGCCGACAAAGCATCCATCACCAGCCTGGGACCGGTGGCGGCGGGCGACTCCCGTCCGGGGGCATCCATCGTGCTGGAAGCCGGGGTCGGGCTCAACGGCCTGGATTACCTGAAGTTCGTCACGCCCTACCTGGACCGCGCCAATCAGGCGGTCGAGGGGGTCGCGCTGGCTGCGCAAGCCGGCAAGGTGGCGAAAACCTACGAGGCCGAACTGTTGCAATGGCTCAACGAGCGCTACGCCTTCAGCGGCGATGCCGAGCAGGCGCGGGCGTACTTTGCAGGCTTGGGCCCCGAGCAGCAACGCATCTTCGCCCGTTCGGTGTACTTCGCCGAAGTGCGCGAAGGTGGTCGCGAATACAACCTGGCCGCTGGCCCGCGTTCCGGTAGCTTTGTCCGCAGCCGCGCGGCCATCAACGCACTGTTGCCGAGCAAGGACGTGGCGGGTAACCCGATCGTGTACAACGGCGACATCACCCTGTACGGCGGTGCCGGGGTGCATACCCTGTTTGGCGGCAATATCCAGATGCTCAGCCCTGGCGGGCAGCAGGTGTTCGGGATTGAAGGCAACGTGCCGCCGGCCAGTGCCGGGGTCCTCACGCAGGGTGCCGGGGATATTCAATTGTATTCCCGGGGCAGCATCCTGCTAGGCCAGAGCCGGATCATGACCACCTTTGGCGGGGCGATTCTCGCCTGGTCCAACGAAGGCGACATCAACGCCGGCCGTGGCTCGAAAACCACCGTGCTGTACACACCGCCCAAGCGGCTCTATGACACCTGGGGCAACGTGACCTTGTCACCCAATGTGCCAAGCGCCGGTGCCGGTATTGCCACACTGGCACCGATCGCCGAAGTGCCGGCCGGTGACATCGACCTGTTGGCTCCGGCCGGCACCATCGACGCGGGCGAGGCGGGCATTCGGGTCTCGGGCAACGTCAACATCGCCGCCTTGCATGTGGTCAACGCGGCGAACATCCAGACCCAGGGCAAGTCGTCCGGAGTGCCGGTGACGGCCACCGTCAACACCGGCGCCATGACCTCGGCCAGCGCCGCGGGGGCGGCGGCGTCCCAGGCGGCGGAAGACGCGGCGCGCAGCCAGCAGGCGACGGCCAAGCAGGGCAGGGCGTCGATCGTGACGGTGGAAGTGTTGAGCTTTGGCTCCGAGCCGGTGCAGCGCGAGCCGCAGGAACAGCAGAAAACCTCGGAGTACAACCCCAACAGCCCGGTGCAGGTACTGGGCGCCGGGCCGCTGAGCGAACAGGCGCGTGCGCGGTTGACGGATGAGGAGCGCAAGCAGATCACGTTGTAGGTGGAAGGACCTCTCGATGTACGTTTGGGGCAATCAGTGATTGCCCCGTTTTTTTTGCTGTTGGCGCGGCGGCCTAATAGTCGGCTGGTGTTTCATGGCTAACTCGGCTGGAAGGGTAGGAGGGGGCTTGCTCCGATGGCGGTGGATCAGTCATGCATGTAGTGACTGACACACTGCCATCGGGGGCAAGCCCCCTCCCACATTTTGATCTCCATAGATCAGATATCTCCATGGATCAGAACCCAAAGAACCGGACATGTAGCCGATCACCCCCTCCCCAAAAAATGCCCCCCACTCAATCCAAAATGAAGCTTTCGTGACAAAAGTTCGGTAGTGCCCGGCCACGCCCGTCTTGCCTATGTAACGCGCTGGAGGCGGCCACAAGTCGTCTCCCCAGCCGTCAGCAGGACGCCAGGAGTGGGGCACATGGGAACTATGGAACGTTACTCGAAAGTCGGCATGCAGGAGCTCGATCAGCGCCTGTCGAAGATCGTCGAAGCCGCGCGCAAGAAGCCGGTTTCGGTGTACCGCTACGGCGCGCCCTGGGTGTGGATCGTTTCGCAGGACGATTGGCAGGGCGCTTTGAAGGAAGTCTCCAGCTACATCCCCGCCGGCCATTCGCTGGTGTTGTTGCGCCCGCAGATCGATGCGGTGTTCGACCGGCACCACGACCTGCTGCAGCCCGCACCCGGGATGCAGATCGCGCCGCGCACCGTGTTGCAGATCCTGCTGCTGCAATTGCTGTACTCCGTGCCCAGCGAACAGCAACTGCACGAACAGCTCAATTACAACCTGCTGTTCCGCTGGTTCGTCGGCCTCGACCTGCACCAGAAGGTGTGGGGCATCCAGGTGCTGCAGCGCGATATCGCCACCCTGTTGAGCAACCCGCGGGCGGTGCAATTGATCCAGACCGTCATCGGTGAAGTGTTTTGTGGCGCCTTGCTGCACATGCCGGAGTTCTCGTTGAACTTCGCCTTGTTGCACACCTGGCTGGCACGGCACAGCCAACTTTCGATAACCCGCAATTGAGCAGGCCAAACGCCGTGCAATCGGCGAGGGCGCAACATTTTAGATATTTAGGGGGCTGTGTGGAGCATCTGTTCAAGTCAACGCTGGCGCTGTGTTGCCTGGCGCTGGGCACCTTGGTGCAGCCGGCGCTGGCCGAAGAGGGCGATGCCCCGGCGCGCCGGGTGGACGTCAACGAGTACTTCGTGCGCGGCAATACCGTGCTCGATGCGGCAACGATCGAAGAGGCGGTGTACCCGTTTCTCGGCCCGCAAAAGACCCTGAACGATATCGAAGGCGCCCGCGACGCGCTGCAGAAGATCTACCAGGCGCGTGGCTACCAATCGGTGTTTGTGGAGCTGCCGGAGCAGAAGGTCGATGACGGCATCGTCTACCTGCAAGTCAGCGAAACCAAGGTCGGCCGCGTGCGGGTGGTGGGGGCCAAGCATTACTCGCCGGTGGAAATCCGCGAGGAAGTACCGGCGCTCAAGGAAGGCGCCGTGCCGGATTTCGCCAGCGTGCAAACCCAGCTGGCCGGGCTCAACCGCAGTGCCGGGCGCCAGGTCACGCCGCTGGTGCGCGAGGGCCAGCGCCCCGGCACGATGGACGTCGACTTGCAGGTGGAAGACCAGAATCCGTGGCACGCGAGTATTGGCCTGAACAACGACTACAGCGCCGACACCGAGAAGCTGCGCTCGGTCGCGACCCTGGGCTACGACAACCTCTGGCAACTGGGCCACAGCATCTCGCTGACGTATTTCACCGCGCCCCAGGACAGCTCGAATGCCAAGGTCTGGTCGGGTTCCTACAGCGCGCCGCTGGATGAGCGCTGGACCGTGCAGTTTTCCGGTTATCAGTCCGACAGCAACATCGCCACCATCGGCGGCAGCAACGTGTTGGGCAAGGGCCATTCCTACGGGGTGTCGGCGATCTACAACCTGCCGCTGGACGGGAACTGGGCCAACTCGTTCTCCTTCGGCATCGACTTCAAGGACTTCGACGAACAACTGAAATTCGGCGCCAGCAGCGACCAGGTGCCGCTCAAGTATGCCCCGTTCACCTTTGGCTACAACGGCTACCGCTACAGCGAAAAATCCCAGCTGGGCCTGGGGTTGAACCTGGTGGTGGGCACCCGGGCGTTCTTCGGCTACGGCAGCGATGCCGAAGAATTCCGTGCCAAGCGCTGGGACTCCAGCCCGAGTTTCGCCGTGCTCAAGGGCGATGCCAATTACACCTACACCTTCGCCAACGACTGGCAGTCGGCGTCCAAGGCCGGCTTCCAGCTGGCCTCGGGACCGCTGGTGTCCAACGAGCAGTATTCCGCTGGCGGCGCCACCTCGGTGCGCGGTTACCTGGCGGCCGAGCGCACCGGGGATGAGGGGTTGCTGCTCTCCCAGGAGCTGCGCACACCGTCTTTGGCCAAGTTCCTCGGCAGTTATGTGCAGGAGTGGCGCTTCTACGCGTTCGCCGAAGGCGCGCGCCTGCGTCTGCACGACCCGCTGCCCGAGCAGGAAGACGAATACAGCCTGGCCAGTGTCGGCCTTGGCACCCGCGCCAGTTTGAGCAAATGGTTGTCCGGCAGCCTGGATTGGGGCTACCCGCTGCTCGACGGACCAAACACCCAGAAACAGGACTCGCGACTGCACTTCAGTGTGCAGGCGACCTTCTGACCCTTTTTCCCGGAGATTCTTCCCATGCAACGCCTATTCCTGAGCCTGTTGATCTGCCTGGGCTTCGCGCTCCCGGCCACCGCCCATGCCTGGTGGCAGGACGATTGGCATTACCGCAAACAGATCAGCGTGGACACCACCGCCCAAGGCGCCGCGATCAACCAGGCCCTGGGCCGCACCGCGCTGCTGGTGCGCCTGCACACCGGCAACTTCACCTTTGACGGGGTCAAGGATGACGGCAGCGACCTGCGCTTTGTCGGTGCCGATGACAAGACCGTGTTCAACCACCAGATCGAAAGCTTCGACCCGCTGATGGGCATGGCGCTGATCTGGGTCGATGTGCCCAAGGTCGAAGGCGCTCAGCGCCAGGACCTGTGGATGTACTACGGTAACCAGAAGGCCCCGGCCACCGCCAACGGCCAGCTGACCTTCGACCCGAATTACACCGCGCTGTATCACTTTGACGGGGCCAGCGGCACACCGCCACGGGACACCACGGCCTACGCCAACACCGCGCTGAATGCCACCGGCAGCAGCATCGACGGCGTGGTCGGGCGGGCCTTGCAGTTCAGTGGCCAGCCCTTGCTGTTGCCGGCCAGCCCGTCGCTGCAACATGCCGCCGCTGGCGCCTTCACATTCAGCGCCTGGCTGCGCCTGGACCAGGCCAGCGGCGAGCAGATCGTCCTCGCCCGGCGTGAGGCTCCGCATAGCCTGTTGCTCGGGTTGAACCAAGGCATGCCGTTCGTGGAAGTCGACGGCCAGCGCGCCGTCTCGACCCAGCCATTGAACCCCGGTCAATGGCAGCACCTGGCGTTCACCGCCGAGGGTGAAAAAGTCACGCTGTATGTCAACGGCCGCGAAACCGCGAGCCTGGCGGTGGCGATGCCGGCGTTCAATACACAACTGGCGATCGGCGCCGATCTGCCGGAAGCAGCCGGCCCGCACTTGCCGTTTGCCGGGGCGATGGATGAGCTGCGCCTGTCCAAGGTGGCCCGCCCGGCGACCGTGTTGCTGGCCGATGCGAGTGCCCAGGGCGCCGAGTCGAAACTGGTCGCTTACGGCGTGGATGAAGAACAGTCGGGCTTCGGTTTCGGCAGCCTGGGCTTTCTGCTCAACGCGGTGCCGGTGGATGCCTGGGTGATCATCCTGGTGCTGGTGGCGATGATGTTCCAGTCGTGGGTCATCATGATTCGCAAGAACCGCATGGTCAGCCGTGTGAGCAGTGCCAACGAGGCGTTTCGCGAGCAGTTCGCGCAGATCGGCACCCGCCTGGAAATGTTCTACGACGACAGCGTACTCGCCGAACGCCTGAGCCATTCTTCGCTGTGGCGCCTGTACTGCGTGGCGGTCAAGGAGATCCGCACCCGCCGCGCCCAGGGCGCCGACACCTCATCGGTGTCGGCGGCCACCATCGAAGCCATCCGTTGCTCCATGGACGGCGTGCGTACCCGCGAAAACCAGGCACTCAGTTCCAAACTGTCGACGCTGTCCAACGCCATCGCCGGCGGCCCATACATCGGCCTGCTGGGTACGGTGCTGGGCATCATGGTGGTGTTCCTCGGCACGGCCATGGCCGGCGACGTGAACATCAATGCGATCGCCCCGGGCATGGCGGCGGCCTTGCTGGCCACGGCCATGGGCCTGTTCGTCGCGATCCCCGCGCTGTTCGGCTACAACCGCCTGATCACGCGCAACAAGGAAGTCAGCGCCGACATGCGCGTGTTCGTCGACGAGTTCATCACACGCCTGGCGGAGATGCACGGCGAGAGCCAGTTCAGTGACGCGGCGCACCGCGTGCCGCACCACGCGCCGGTTTCGGCCTGAGGAGAATCGCCATGGCTTCCGTAAATGCCTCCCACGACGATGACGACGATGCCGCCGTCGACAGCATCAACATCACGCCCCTGGTGGACGTGCTGATGGTGGTGCTGGTGATGTTCATCCTCACTGCCACCGCCCAGGTCTCGGGCATCCAGATTCATCTGCCCAAGGCCAGCGCCTCGGTGTCGCTGTCGGAGGCCAAGACCAAGGCCATCTCCGTCAACGACGGCGGCCAGGTGTTCCTTGATGCCTACCCGGTCACCCTCGGCGAGCTGGAGGAGCGCCTGCGCATCGAGAAAGCGCTGAACCCGGATTTCCCGGTGATCGTGCGCGGCGACGCCACGGTGCAGTACCAGAAGGTGATTGAGGTGCTCGACCTGCTGCGGCGGTTGGAGCTGTCCCAGGTCGGGCTGGTCACCGGCAAACCGAGCCAGGGCTGAGTCATGACCGCACAGATCCCGATGCCGCCGTTGCCCGTGAAAAACAAGCCGCCGCTGCGCCCGCTGAAGTGGGGCGCCGGCCTGCTGCTGGGCGCCGTGGCCGCCTGGTTTCTCTGGCAATGGGCCAATGACATGAGTGGGGTACGCCGCGAAGCACCCAAGGTGCCGACCATTATCCCGTTGCCGCCACCGCCGCCACCGCCGCCGGAAAAACCCAAGGAACCCGAGCCCCAGGTGGAAGAAAAAGTACCCGAGCCGGTGCCCACGCCGGAGCCCGAAGAGGTGAAACCGGCGGAAGAAGCACCGCCTTCGCCGGCCGACGACTTGGCCAACCCGATGCAGATCGATGGCGATGCGCAGTCCGGCAATGACGGCTTCAACATCGGCGCGGGCAAGGGCGGTGGCATGGCCGGTTCCGGCGGCGGTGGCCTGGGTGCCGGCACGTACAAGCAATACCTGGCGGGGGTGTTTCAACGCCTGCTGAGGGAAGACCCGGAGTTACGCAAAAAGGCCTACGCGGTACAGGCGGATGTGTGGTTGAGCGCCGAGGGCCAGGTCACGCGTGTGGAGCTGGCCAAGTCCAGCGGCGACCGCGAGACCGACGCCCAGGTGCTGGCGGCGTTGCGTGTACCGCATGCCGCGCAACGCGTTCCAGCCTCGGTGAGCATGCCGGTGCGCCTGTCCCTCAAGGGTCGGCGTCCGGATTGATCGAACCCATTTTTTGCAGTTTTTTACAGGAGTTGCTTACGAATGATTTCCCCCGTGAATCGCCTGACCCTGGCGGTCGGCATGGTCATCGCGACCCTGGTCGGCCAGGCGACGGCCGCCCCGGTCGCCCCTTCGGAAAACGTCACGATCAACCTGATCCGCCTGCTGGTACAGCAAGGCGTGCTCACCCAGGACACCGCCAATGGGCTGATCGCCCAGGCGGAAAAAGAAGCCCAACAGGCACGCCAGGCCAATGCCGCGCCGGTGGTCGCCAGCGGCCCGACGGCGGCACCTGGCGATGTGCGCGTGCAGTATGTGCCGCAAGCGGTGCGCGACCAGATCCGCGATCAGGTCAAGGCCGAAGTCATGGCCACCGCCAAGCAGGAAAACTGGGCCCAGCCCAATACCTTCCCGGATTGGGTCTCGCGCATCAGCTTTGATGGCGATATCCGCCTGCGTGACGAGTCGCGCTATTTCTCGGGTAACAACAGCAATGAAATCCTCGATTACGCCAAGCTCAATGAGAACGGGCCTTACGACGTCAACCGCAACTCCAACACCAAGTTGCCGCCGCTGCTCAACACCCGTGAAGACCGCGAAAGCCTGTTCCGCCTGCGTGCGCGCCTGGGCATGAAAGCGGTGATTTCGCCGGAATGGACCGCCGGCATTCGCCTGGGCACCGGCTCTGACAATAACCCGGTGTCCACTACCCAGACCCTGGGCGGTGGCTTCGGCAAGAAGGACATCTGGCTCGACCAGGGTTACCTGAGGTGGAAAACCACCGACTACATGACCTTGACCGGCGGGCGAATCGCCAATCCGTTCTACGCCACCGACATGATGTATTCCAACGAGCTCAATTTCGACGGCGTGGCTGCGATCTTCAACCACAAGCTCAACAACGAGTGGGGTCTGTTCGGCACCCTCGGTGCATTCCCGGTCGAATACACCGCGGATGCCGCCAGCAGCAACGGCAAGGACAAGGAAGACAGTCAGACCAAATGGCTGTTCGGCGGGCAAATCGGCGCCGATTGGAAGATCAACCGCGGCAACAGCCTTAAGCTCGCCGCGGCCTACTACCAGTTCCAGGACATCCAGGGTGAGCGCTCCAGCCCTTGTTCGCCGTGGGCCGGCGCCCCCGGTTGCGACACCGACGGCACGCGTGTGGCCTTTATGCAAAAAGGCAACAGTGTGTTCCTGCTGCGTAACAACACCACCAACCCGGCGGACCCTGTCAGAACGCCAGACCCGCAGTACGTAGGCCTGGCTTCCAAGTTCGACGTGCTGGACCTCAACCTGGTCTGGGACAGCGAACTGCCCAGCGACTTCAAGTTGCGCACCCAAGGCAACTACATCCGCAACCTGGCCTACGACAAAGGCGAAATGCTCAAGCGCAGCGAAGGCCAGATCGTCAACAACATCAATAGCAAGGGCCAGTTTGAAAGTGGCGGCAACGCCATGATGGTGCAGTTCACCCTCGGCAGTGCGCTGGAGATGCGCAAACGTGGCGATTGGAACGTGCTGGCCGGCTACAAGTACATCCAGCCTGACGCCTTGCCTGACGGTTTCAACGACTCCTCGTATCACCTCGGCGGCACCAACGCCAAGGGCTACTTCATTGGCGGCAACTACGGCATCGACAAGAACATCTACGCCAGTGCGCGTTGGTTGAGCGCGTCGGAAGTGTATGGCGCGCCGTTCGAAGTCGATGTGATGCAACTGGAACTCAACACGCGCTTCTGATGCGCAGGGAGATGCCCCATGAACACGCGAATATGCGCGCTGCTGTTGCTGCTGGTTACCACCGGTGCTTCGGCCGAAGGCATGGAAGAGCGCCTGCGCACGCAACTGCGCAGCACCACCCAGCAGTTGCAGGCGCTGCAAAGCGAGCAGGCCCAGGCCAGTGCCGCGCGCCTGGCGGCGGAAAACCAGGCCAAGCAGGCCCAGGCGCAAATCAAGCAATTGACCGCCGAGCTGGAAAAGGCCCGTGGCGTGGCCGAGCAACTCGCCGGCCAGCAACAGAACCTGCACAGCCAGGCGCAAGCCCAGGCGGCGGCGAGCAACGAGCAGATCGGCAAGTTCAAGAAGGCTTATGACGAACTGCTGGTGTTGGCCAAGGGCAAAGAAACCGAGCGCGCACGCCTGCAGGCGCAACTGAGCGAACGTGACACACAAGTGCAGCAATGTTCAGCCAAGAATCAGCAGATGTACGGCGTGGCTCAGCAGTTGCTCGCGGCCTACGAAAAAATCGACGTGGCCGAGGTAATGAGTATTCGCCAACCCTTCGCCAGCGGTGCGCGGGTCAAGTTCGAGGAACTGGCCCAGGGTTTTGGCGAC
This sequence comes from Pseudomonas sp. GW704-F2, assembly GCF_059423025.1. Taxonomy (NCBI): domain Bacteria; kingdom Pseudomonadati; phylum Pseudomonadota; class Gammaproteobacteria; order Pseudomonadales; family Pseudomonadaceae; genus Pseudomonas; species Pseudomonas sp. GW704-F2. Next base: position 33,139 of record NZ_JBWKXO010000039.1, read on the forward strand.
GATCTGTACAAGACCCGCTTCGATGCGCCCCAGGCGGGCGTCAATCATTGATCCACAAGGAAGAGCAGACCATGAACGAATTGATCACCAGCGTCACCGCCCAGAGCCTCACCGAGTTGCTGCAAGAGGCCGGCTACCGGGTCAACCAGAGCGAGCAGAACGGCATCGTGCAACTGCTCAGCGCCAGCCAGGGCATCGGCTTTGCCGTGCGCTTCGGCAACCCGGCGACGGAGCCGGGCAGCTACGTGGATTTCACCTACAGCTGCGCGCTGCGCGTGCAGGGCGACTTGCCCGAAGGCCTGGCCCAGGTGTGGAACGCCTCGCGCCGTTTTGCGCGGCTGTCGGTGCAGGGTGAATTTCTGCTGATGGAAATGGACGTGGTGGTGGCCGGTGTCGGCGCCACGCACCTGCGCAGTCAGTTGGAACTGTGGGACCGCCTGCTGCAGGAATTTATCGTCTACCTGCGTGAGTACAGCCAGCACGCCGCGCAGTTGCAGGCCCAGGCGGCTGAACCTGTAGCTGAAGAGGTACCGGTGCTGTGAAGAAGCGAACCGTGGTTGTCGGCGCGGGGGCGCTGACGTTGCTGGTGGTGGCGGTGGGGTTGAGCCTGCGACCGGGCAGCGACCCGGTCGCCGCTCAGCAACCGGCACCTGTCGTCACGTCCTCGCCCAACGAGCGTGGCGCGCCGGCGGTGGCGCGCCTGGGCAACCAGCAGATCGACGTGCCTGAACTGAAAAGCGTGCTGGCGAGCCTGCCGGCCGAATCCCGTGAGCAACTGCGCGGCAATCGTGGCGCCCTGGAGAGCTGGCTGCGTTCGCGCCTGGCGCAAAAGGCCGTGCTCGAACAGGCCGACGCCCAAGGCTGGCGCCAACGTCCGGAGGTGGAGCAACAGACCCGCGCCGCCACCGAACAGATCGTGTTTCGCGACTACATGCTCTCGGTCAGCCAGGTGCCGGCCGACTACCCCAGCGCCGCTGAATTGCAGCAGGCCTACGACGCTGGCAAAGCACAATGGATGACGCCGCCGATGTACCGGGTCAGCCAGATCTTCCTGGCGCTGAATGACCCGCAAAGTGTCGACGCGGTACGTCGCCAGGCCCAGGAACTGAGCCGCAAGGCCCAGGCCGCGCCGGGGGATTTTGCCGCCCTGGCCACGCAATACTCGCAAGATCCGGACACCGCCCAGCGCGGCGGCGACTCGGGCTTGCAGCCGTTGCAGCAACTGGTGCCAGCGGTGCGCGAAGCGGTGTCGCGGCTCAAGGTCGGCGCGGTCTCGGAGGTGGTGCAAAGCCCGGCGGGGTTCCATGTGCTCAAACTCACCGCCCAGCAACCGGCGCGCACCGCCACCCTCGACGAACTGCGCGAGCGCCTGACCCAGGCCCTGCGCGCGCAACGCCAGGAACAGATCGCCAAGGCGTACCTGGAAGGCATGCTCAATACCGCGACCTTGAGCATCGACGGCGCGCAGTTGAACCAGGTGCTGGAGTAACCCGCGTCAAGCGCATTGGATGCACAAGATCTACAAGACAGGGAGTCTCCCATGGCATTTCTAGAACCGTCTGGCCCCCAGGGGCCTGCACCCTATCGCGAGCCGAGCCAGTCCCGCAGCGCCTGGTTGGCCCTGGCCAACGACATCGAGCCGGAGGTCGCGCGCTACTTTCTGGTGAGTGCGCGCTGCGGCTGTTTCATGCAGGCGGCGCGCAGCCTGAATATCAAGGCGACGCTGCTGCGCAAACGCCTGGCGCAACTGGAGGAACAACTGCGCCATGTGTTGTTCATTTTTCAGGGCAACGGCCTGGTACTCAGCCGCGATGGCCAACTGCTGCAGGCGCAATTGATTGCCCTGGCCCATGCGCGGCGCCTGCCGGTGGTGGAGCAGCCGCTGATTCGCCTGGCCGTGGCCGAGCCGATCCTGCACGACATCCTCGGGCGCGACCTGATCGCCTTGCTGCGCCGCAACGCCAGCGTGCGCCTGGAAATCATCTCCATCGACAGCCAATTGTCCCTGCAAGCTGTGGACGTTGACGTGGTGCTGTGGCTCTCCGACGCCGATGGCCCCACACCCGGCCCGAGTTTCCCCACTGCGCCGCCTCAAGTGCTGGCGCGCTTGGAGTACCTGCCGCACATCGCCAAGCGTTACTCGCGGCTGACAACCCGCCCCGACAGTGTCGAAGACCTGGATGACTACATGCTGGTGCAGTGGCAGCCGGATGGGCAGGTGAACGCCTTGCAGCCATGGAACACGGTGGTGGCACAGCGCCTGGCCGCGGTCGTGCAGGTGCATGCCTATTCGTTGATGCTCGAGATGATCCGCTGCGGCGCCTGCATCGGTTTGCTGCCGCGCTACATGGGCAGCTTCGACCGTGGCCTGGTGGCCTTGCCGGGATTGCTCGCCGAGCCCATGCAGCGCCAGGTGTGGCTGGCGGTGAAAGCGCAGGTGCAGCATGCCGAGGCGGTGCAGATGATCGTCGAGTTGATCACCAGTACGTTCGAGGGGCGGCGGGAGTGGTTTGATTAGTGCAGGATCCGGCCCCGGACGTTGCGTGATCGCCCCAACTGCGCCAGTCTTGGCGGCCTCATCCTTCCTGTAGCTGCGATCCGCGATGCAAGCCACCCGTTTGACTCTGATCTGCCATGCCGTCACGCCGTTGCAAAAGCGCGGCTGCTTTGCCGATGACGAATCGTTGGTGATGGATTGGCAAAACGCGGCGTTATCCCTGGCCGGTCGCTTCAAGAAAAACGTGCGGCTGCGCTGTGGGCCCGAGGCGCGAACCCGTCAGACGGCGAGTTTGTTCGGCGATCGGGCGCAGATCGACGAGGCCTTGCGCGATGGCGATGTCGGGCACTGGAAAGGCCAGGACATCGCCGCGCTCGACAGCGCCGAACTGACGACCTGGCTCATCGACAGCGCGAGCGCACCCCACGGTGGCGAGTCGGTGGATCGGCTCTGCGCGCGCGTCGCGCAGTGGATGCAGTCGCTGCAGACCGAATCCGGCCATGTCGTGGCCATCACCCATCCGTTTGTCATCCGCGCCGCGTTGCTCTACGTCATGCAGTTTCCCGTCGCGATGTTTTATCGCATCGATGTGGAGCCGCTGTCTTGCACTGAGCTGCGTTTCAACGGCGTCTGGCGCCTGCGCCTGGAAACTCACGCCTGAGTGCGTGAACATGGCAAAATCCACGCCCCGCAATGAGAGCAACCCATGAAACGCATCCTGATCATCGGCATTGGCGCCGGCAACCCTGACTACATCACGATGCAGGCCGTGAAGGCGCTGAACCGCACCGACGTGTTTTTCCTGATGGACAAGGGCCAGAGCAAAGACAAGCTGATCGACCTGCGCCGTGAGATCTGCGCGACCTACATCACCGAGCCCGGCTACCGCTTCGTCGAGGCCGATTGCCCCGAGCGGGTGCGCGGGGACATCGACTACACCCGCGCCGTGCAGGACCTCAACCGCGATAAGCAGCAGACCTTCGAGCGCATGATCAACGAAGAAATGGCCGACGGCGAAGTGGGGGCTTTTCTGGCTTGGGGCGATCCGGCGTTGTACGACAGCACCATCCGCATTCTGCAGGCGATCCTGGCCAGTGGCCGCTGCGTCTTTGAATTCGAAGTGATCCCCGGCATCACCAGCGTGCAGGCCTTGGCGGCCCAGCACAAAGTGCCGCTGAACCGCATCGGCCGCTCCATCGAGATCACCACCGGGCGCCGTTTGGCGGCGGGGCAGGCGAGCGATGCCGACACCCTGGTGGTGATGCTCGACGCCGAAGACTCCTACCGCACCGTGGTCGATCAGGATCTGGACATTTATTGGGGGGCCTACCTCGGCACGCCGGATGAAATCCTCATCAGCGGCAAGGTGAGTGAAGTCGCTGAAGACATCCAACGGGTGCGCAAGGCTGCGCGTCTGGCCAACGGCTGGATCATGGACACTTATTTGCTGCGCAAACCCTGAGGTCGATCTCCATGTTCAAACTGTTCGCGCTGGTGCTGACCCTGGTGGCCGGTGCCGCCCACGCCGATTCCGACCTGCACACCGACTTGCCGTTGTTGTACCTGGAACAGACCCAGGGCGATGCGCGCAACCAGCCGCTGGTGATTTTCCTGCACGGTTTTGGCAGCAACGAGGAAGACCTGTTCGGCATCAAGGATGCGCTGCCGTCCACCTGGACCTACCTGTCGGCGCGCGCGCCGATGCCGGTGGACGCCCAAGGGTTCCGCTGGTTCACCAAGACGCCGGGTGACGGCGATTACGATGGGATGACCGACGACCTGCAGAGCAGCGCCAGGCTGATCAAGGCGTTTGTCGCCAAGGCTACCGTCAAATACCACACCCAGCCTGACCGGGTGTTCCTGGTGGGGTTCAGCCAGGGCGCGATCATGTCTTACGAGGTGGCGTTACGTGACCCTGAGTTGGTGCGCGGGATTGCGGCGCTCAGTGGCAGCGTGCTGCCGGTGCTCAAGGCGCAGCTCAAGCCGGATGAGCGATTGGGCCAGTTGGCGATTTTCATCGGTCACGGCACGTTGGACCAGGCGCTGCCGTATGCCTCGGCGACGCGGGCGAACGAGGTGTTGTCGGGGTTGGGGCTCAAGCCGCAGTTTCATACTTATCCGGGCATGAACCACACCATCAGCGCAGCGGAAGTGCAGGACTTGAAGGCCTGGCTGGAAACCAATGTGAAGTGAACACCGCTAAAAGTGTGGGAGGGAGCTTGCTCCCGATAGCAGTGTGTCAGCCAACACATGCATGACTGATGCACCGCCATCGGGAGCAAGCCCCCTCCCACAGTTGATCGGTGTGGTTTTAACGGTCGGTTTACTTGCCGCCGGTGATCAGTTTCACCAACTGCGCATGCCCCTTCACATCATCCGCCCGCGAAATCGCCTGGATCACCAGTAAGTGATTGCCGGAACCGCCGAGGAAGGTGGAGTTCAAGGTTTTGCCGCCGCCTTGGGTGGCCGTGCTGTCCACCTGGCGCAGGCCGAGGCCCTTGAAGGTCAGTTTCTTTTCGTTCTGTTTCTTGAAGTCGGGCAGGGCGGCGCTCTGGTCCTTGACGAAGCCGGCGACTGCGCCGTCGAGAAACTGCGGGTCATTATCTTTAATGGTCACCCCGTCGTTGCGCACGGTTTCGGCGACGATGACCACACTTTTCGTGGTTTGGTTCGCGTACATCGTACCTTGGGTATCCCCGGTGCCGTCTGCTGCCTTGCCGGCTGGCAGGGTGTCGGCGACATAGGCCTTGGGCAGGTCGAAGCTGAACTTGCCGCCCAAGGTGGAGATGGTCTGATCCGCCGGCTTGGCCGCGGCGAATACGCTGCCAGCGCTAAGCGCCAGGGCCAGCAGGACGGCGGTCTTGGTGAAAGTGGCCATGAAGAAGCGCTCCGGTAGATGAACGAAATTGCGCCGTATTCTGTCAGAAAATTCGCAAGATCGTTCATCCGCACCATCAAACCTTGTCGGACTCTTCCTCAAGACGGTCCATTTCAAACAACCGCGCCAGTTCCGCACGGGCTTCCTGGGCGGTTTGCATGACCTTGGCCGCGTCGTCGTACACCGCGTGCTGGGCGGCGAGGACCTGCAGGTCGTGGTTCTTGAACCGGGTGATGCGCGCGTCGGCCTGGGCTTGGCTCAGGCCGAGACCCACCAGGGTGCGGCGGCTCATTTCCAGGCTGGAATAGAAGGTTTCGCGCACCGGTGACGCGTCGAGGTCCACCAAACGGTGGACGTGCTGGCGGTTACGGGCGCGGGCGATGATCTTCATGTGCGGATAGAGGCTGCGCACCAATTCGGCGGTTTTGATGTTGATCTCCGGGTCATCCATCGCGATGACGAAGAACTCCGCCCGGTCGACCTTGGCCGCGTGCAGGATCTCCGGACGTTGCGGGTCGCCGTAGAACACCGGCATGCCGCCGAAACTGCGGGTCAGCTCGATGGTTTCGACCGAGGTGTCCAGGGCGATAAACGAAATGTTCTGCGCGCGCAGGATTCGCGCGACGATCTGCCCCATGCGGCCCATGCCGGCGATGATCACGCGCGGCGCATCGCTTTCGATGGTGCGGTATTCCTCGGGGACTTCCACGGGTTTGACCTTGGGCTTGAACAGCTTCGGGCAGACCAGCAACAGCAGCGGCGTCACGGCCATCGACAGGGTGATGGTCAGCACCAGGATGTCATACAGGTGCGGTTCGAACAGGCCCTGGTCGCGGCCGATCTTGAACACCACGAAGGCGAATTCACCGCCTGCCGCCAGCACCACGCCCAGGCGCAAGGCGCTCTCGCGGTTGAGATCGCCCACCAGCCGGCCGACGGCATACAGCAGCGGCAGTTTCAAACCGATCAACAGCAGGGTCAGGCCGATCACCACCAGCGGCGAGCTGAGCAGCAGGCTGAGGTTGGCGCCCATGCCCACGCTGATGAAAAACAGGCCGAGCAGCAGGCCCTTGAACGGTTCGATCTGGGATTCCAGTTCGTGGCGGTATTCCGAGTCCGCCAGCAGCAGGCCGGCGAGGAACGCGCCCAGGGCCATGGACACGCCGACCAACTCCATCAGCCAGGCGGTGCCGATCACTACCAGCAACGCGGTGGCCGTGGACACTTCGCGCAGGCCGGTCTTGGCGACGACGCGAAACACCGGGCGCAACAGATAGCGCCCGCCGATGATCACCACGGCGATGCTGCCGAGGATCTGCAATACGTGCTGCACGCCCTGGGCCTGGGTGCTTGGGTGATCGCCCCCGGCCAGCAACGGCACCATGGCAATCAGCGGGATCGCCGCAATGTCCTGGAACAGCAGAATCGCAAAGGCCAGGCGCCCGTGGGGCTGGTTCAGTTCCTTGCGCTCGGCCAGGCTTTGCAGGCCAAAGGCGGTGGACGACAGCGCCAGGCCCAGGCCCAGCACGATTGCGCTGTTCCACGACTGGCCGAACAGCCACAGCGCGACCCCGCCCATCACCAGGCCGGTGAGCAGCACCTGGGCCAGGCCGACACCGAATACCGCCTTGCGCATCACCCATAAACGTTTCGGCGACAGCTCCAGGCCGATGATGAACAGCAGCAGCACCACGCCCAACTCCGAGAACTGCGCGACGCTTTGCGGGTTGCCGATCAGGCCCAGTACCGACGGGCCGATGATCACACCGGCGAACAGATAGCCCAGCACCGCGCCCAACTGCAAGCGCTTGGCCAGGGGTACGGTCAGCACGGCGGCGAGCAGGAACACCACGGCTGCTTGTAACAGGTTGCCTTCATGGGGCATTGCGAACTCCAAAATCTTTAAAGCCAATCAACAGGCGGCTATTAGAGCGCTTTTTACATGTCGATAATTGTGTTTTTGCAGTGTGGGATCGTGCTGGGCAGGTGATTTTTTGCTGGGCGACCGCGTTCTCGCGGGCGTGTCTTTCACTGGCTGAGTATTTTTCCAGGCGCACTGGCGTGCGTGCGGTACAACCCCACGGCCAGTCCCGTGATGATGAGCGCAATCGAGAGCAGGTTGGGCGTGGATATGCGCTCGCCGATGATCAGCATCGAACTGGTCATGCCGAACACCGGAATCAGCAGGGACAGCGGCGCTACGGTGGATACCGGGTATGCCTTGAGCAGTGAGTTCCAGCCCCAGTAGGCAAAGTGCGTGGCCAGGTAGACCTGGAACAGGATGGAACCCGCCGCCGTCAGGTCGAGGTTGGCGCCCACGTTGGCGAACGCTGCGCTGCCGTGCAGCCACCAGGCCATGAGCCACAGCGGAATCGGTGGGAACAGACTGGCCCACACCATGAACGAGAAGATCTCTTTCACGCCCGATTGCTTGATGATCACGTTGCCGACACTCCAGGCCAGCGCGCTGAAGACGATCAACAGAATACCCAGCAGCGCGTGGTCGCCGTGTTGCGTCGCGATAATCCCCCCCAGGCCGGTCACCGCGAGCACGGCGCCGAGCACTTGGGCCCTGCGGATTTTTTCCTGGAACAGCACATAGCCCCAACCCATGCTGAAAAACACGCTGAGTTGGATGATCAGCGAGGCGATTCCCGGGCTGACGCCGACCTGAATGCCGTAGTTGATCACGCCCCACATCCCCAGCCCGAAGATAAGCCCGTAAGCCGCCACATAGTGGAAGCCCACGGCGGGGCGCTTGATGAAAAACACCAGCGGCAGGGCGGCGAGGGCAAAGCGTATGCCGGTGAGGACAAAGGGGTCGATTGCACGCAGGCCCAATTTTGTCAGGGGGAAGTTCACCCCCCAGACCAACGTAACCAGCACAGCAAGCACCAGGTGTTTTTTCTGCATGGGGTTTCCTTTTAGGCAGAGTGCAGCTTCAAAGGCGTCGATGTTAGGCGGCAGGGCAATGGCCCGCTTGCTATGTCAGGTCAACTTTTGACAGAATCGGGCCATGATGCCGACTTTTGATGCCGACAGCCCCGACGCGCTGGTGACGCTGCGCGAATACCCCTCTGGCACCGTGTTTGCGCGGCACACGCACCCGCGAGGTCAGTTCGCCTACGCTTCCACCGGCGCGCTGAAAATGTTTACCGACCTGGGCAACTGGGTGGTGCCGCCGCAGCGGGCGATCTGGGTGCCCGGCGGCGTGCCCCATGAAATGCAGATGCGCGGCGATGTGGTGATGCTCAATACCTACCTGGACGCCGGCGCCGCCGCACGGGCGGGGTTGCAGGCACGCTGCCAGGTGTTTGAAGTGTCGCCCCTGCTCAGGCATCTGTTGCAGGCGGCGCTGGCCATCGAGCCCTCGACCTTACCCAATGCCAGGCAGGCCTGCGTGCTGACGCTGCTGATCGACGAGATCGGAGCGATGCCCGAGTTGCCCCTCAGCGCGCCGTTGCCCCGCGAGCCGCGGCTGGCGAGCGCCTGCCAGCGTTTTCTGGAGGCCCCTACGCAACACACTTCGATTGACGAAATGGCCGCGTGGTCGAGCATGAGCCGGCGCACCTTTACCCGCCATTTCCTTGAGAGCACGGGCATGACGTTCGTCGCCTGGCGCCAGCAAGTCTGCCTGCTGGAAGCCACTGCCCGGCTCAGCCACGGCGTGTCCATCACCGAGGTGGCGCTTGAGTTGGGCTTCAGCAGTGCCAGCGCCTTCACTGCGTTGTTCCGGCGCAATCTGGGCGATACCCCGGCGCGTTATCTGACTAAATCAAAGGCCGCGTCGTTGTTCTGAGGGGGCTATGGCGTCCGCGCCCGTCAGGATTCACCTTCCTGTGGCCCGCCCTTTGTTACTATCGGCGTCCTTCGTCACCAGGAGTCATCGGCCCATGCAGCACCAGTGGGATGAAATGCACCGTACCCGCAAGCCCACGTTCGTACTGTGCGGCGAGCCTCAGGGGGACGTGCTCAATCTCTATGTTCACGGTTACTCGGCGTTCTTCAACCGGCAGCAACTGGGCAACTTCACGGCGCAACTGGCAAGTATCGAAGGTTCGACCAACCTGATGCTGTTCTGGCCGGCCGGGCATTTTCTGGAAAACCTGTTCGCACCGTTCAAGGACGTGATCACCGCGATGCTCGGCGGCGGCGGCCTGGGAGCGGCGACGGTAGGGGTGGGCAAGGCGATCGGGTATTTTCTCGACCATTACAAAAGTGTCGAGGCGCGGGTGGATGAAGTGGCCCGCAGCCTGTTGCCGGAATTGGCCGAATTCCTCCACGGCGAGTCGCTGCAGGTGCGGCGCATCAACCTGATCGGGCATTCCCTCGGCGCGCGCATCCTGGTCAAGAGCGTGTTGGCCAACCCCGACACTGCGCGCGAACTGCCGTTGAACCATTTGCTGTTGATGGGCGGGGCGATCTGTACGTCGAGCCCTTGGGATGAAGTGTGTGCAGCGCTTTCGGGGCGGGTGATCAATTGTCACTCCAGTAAGGATTGGGCCCTGGCGATGAAACCGGATACCGAGCGTTGCATCGGTCGCTACGCCATCCCGATCACGCCCGCGCTCAAGGCCAAGGTGACCAACGTTCACCTGGCCAGCTTCGATCACGCGGCCTATTGGCCGCAGTTGCAGACGGTGGTGCAGTACACCGACCTGCTGCAGGAGCGACGCGGCATGATCCGCGCCGACCAGCGCAGTAGCGAGGTGCGCTTTGCCGAAGAAGATGACGAACTGTTCCCGGTGCTGGTGCGGGCGCGCCCGGACGAGCTGAAATTCCTCGCCGAATTGATTGCGCAAAAGCGCAGTGCCTCGATTGATGCCACGGTGCGCGAGCCGCTGAAGTTGGCCATCGAGTTGCAGCGCATGGGCGGCGACAGCTTCATGAACCTCGCCCGGGGGCACGGCGTGGGGTATCGCCAGATCGCCGAGGATGTGGCGCAGCGGCTGGGGATCAAGTTCGATGAACCGATGGAGACCGTCGTGCTGGCGGACATCGAAGCGCAGGTCGCGGAAAAACTCATCGAACAATACAAGGACAAACTCAGCCACGCCGACCGCCAGGCGTTCGACGCCGAGCTTCAGGCGGCGGCGCAAAAGGAGCAGGGCCTGTTCCATCGCATCGATGTCGGCCGTTCGGCCGCCACGGCGTTGAGCGGTACGGCGTTGGCGGGGCTGACCGGGTTCATCCTACGGCGCGGCGCGGCCACGGCGATTCCGCTGGTGGGCCAGGCACTGGCGGCGGCGATGTTGCTGGTGAGCGGGGTGCGTGCGTTTTCCGGCCCGGCGTATTCGATCACGACCTTGGCGGTACTGGTGATCGGGGTGATCCGCCAGCGCATGGAGCGCGAAGCGTTGAACCAGGAAACGGACCTGGTGGTGCAAGTGGTCGAAGCGTTTGACCTGCCGCGGGACACGGTGATGCGAACGGTTGCATCCGACTGATAAGCTACGGGCTTGTCTAGAGTGTTTGCCTGGGATACTGCGTGAAATTCAGCCTGCCGAAAATCGCTACCGCTCCGTTTTGCCCGCCGGAAGTGGCTGGCTCTGTCATCGTCGACCCCAAGGCGTCGTTTTTCAAACGAATGCTGATGTTTGCCGGCCCTGGCTTGCTGATTTCCATCGGCTACATGGACCCGGGCAACTGGGCCACGGCGATCGAGGCCGGCTCGCGCTACGGCTACAACCTGCTGTTTGTGGTGCTGCTGGCCAGCCTGGCGGGCATGGTGGTGCAGTGCCTGTGCTCGCGCCTGGGCATCGCCACCGGCAAGGACCTGGCGCAACTGTGCCGCGAACGCTACAGCCAACGCTCGGCCCGCACCCAGTGGGTGCTGGCGGAAATTTCCATCATCGCCACCGACCTCGCCGAAGTGCTCGGCTGCGCCCTGGCGTTTCACCTGCTGCTCGGTGTTTCGTTGACCACCGGCATTGTCATCACCGCGTTTGACACGCTCTTGGTGCTGGCCCTGCAAAACCGTGGTTTCCGCCGCCTGGAAGCGATCATGTTGGCGCTGGTCGCCACCATTGGCGTGTGTTTCTTCATCGAGCTGGTGCTGATCAAGCCCTATTGGCCGGACGTGTTCAGCGGCTTTGCGCCGTCGTTGTCGGCCATCAGCGATGCCGCGCCGTTGTACCTGGCGATTGGTATCCTCGGCGCCACCGTGATGCCGCATAACCTCTACCTGCACAGCTCGATCGTGCAAACCCGGCTGATCGGCAAAGACCTCGCCAGCAAGCAGGACGCGGTCAAGCTGGCGCGTATCGACACCATCGGCTCCCTGGCCCTGGCCTTGCTGGTCAACGCCGCGATCCTGGTGCTTGCCGCCGCTGCGTTCCATAAAACCGGGCATACCGATGTGGTCGAGATCCAGGACGCCTACCACTTGCTCGATCCTCTGGTCGGCGGCGCCTTCGCCAGCATCCTGTTCGGCATTGCCTTGCTGGCTTCCGGGCAGAGTTCCACGTTCACCGGCACCATCGCCGGGCAAGTGATCATGGAGGGCTACCTCGACCTGCGCATTCCTTGCTGGCAGCGACGCCTGATCACCCGTGGGCTGGCGCTGATCCCGGCGTTCGTGGGCGTGTGGCTGATGGGCGACGCGGCCATTGGCAAATTGCTGATTCTCAGCCAGGTGGTGCTCAGCCTGCAGTTGCCGTTTGCGTTGTATCCGCTGATCCGCATGACCGGCGACGCGCGACTGATGGGCCCGTTCGTCAATCGCCTGCCGACGCGCGTGCTCGCGTGGTTTCTGTTTGCGCTGATCAGTGGCGCGAATGCGTGGTTGATCGGGCAGTGGTTGTTTTGATCCAAGGCCCGCGGTGCTGGGGCGCTCTACACCAGGACCGCCAGCGATGTGTATTGGGCAACCTGCGGATCGGCCGTCAATAGCTTCATTGGTTCGCTCAGGGCGGTTGCAGCGATGAGCCGATCGAAAGGGTCTTTGTGATGAGGCTTGAGATCCTTGACCGCAATGGCGTGTTCTGACGTGATGGGGAGTTCGACGAAACCGCTTTGCAGGCAGCACTCACGGATTTCATCCAGATCGACAGTGAGTTTCCCCAGGCCGACCTTGATCGCCAGTTCCCAGAATGTGGCGGCACTGACGTAGATCTCTGCGGCATGTTCAATCAGCTTTCGGGCTTTGCTGGAGAGCTTGGGGTCATCGTTCAACGTCCACAGCAGGATGTGGGTATCCAGCAGCACTCTCATGAATGAGTGCCCTGGAACGCCGCGATGAGGTCGTCGGACAAAGGCGCGTCGAAGTCATCCGGGATCACCAGCTTGCCTTGCATGGCGCCAATTCGCCGGCCTTTGGATTTTCCAATAGGGACAAGCTGCGCCATCGCTCGCCCATGCTTGGCGATGGTGATGATTTTGCCGGCAGCCGCCTCATCAACCAGTTTTGACAGCGTGTTTTTGGCTTCGCCCAACGGCACTGTAATCATGGGGCTCTCCGCATATTTTGGCCAAATATAGCCAGAACTGCTGGCGCTATCAAAGACAGCCTGACCGCTGGTTGACGCCAACCGTTTTGAGCGCGACGGGTTGCGGTACATGACATCCATGGCATTGCTCCAAACAAGGGTTTCGCCGAAGTCTGTCGCAGCGTGCCGGGCTTAGGAATAGTGGCCCGAAAAATCGGAATGGACCTACTTTAACCGCGAGGCGTTTTCCCCATGAGCGTGCTGATCGACCATTTCGGCTGGCTGGGCCACCCGGCCATCGAACTGTCGGGCAGCCGGATCGTGGCAATGGCCTGCCTGGCGCTAGCGCTGATGTTCAGGTACCGCAGCAACACCCGCACCGACTGACTGATGGTAGGAACCATCCGCGCCGGTCCGCAGTCACTGCTAAAGGTGTCGGCGCCCGCCGCACCGGGACGACCATGACGAAGGAGTCTGACCATGCCAGATACAACCTGTGCCTGCCCACACTGCAAATGTGTACTGGGAGTGGAGGCGGTGATGAAAGACGGTAAGGGCTATTGCTGCCAGGGCTGTGCCGAACACCATGCCCATGGTGAGCCGTGTGTGGCGCCGACGGGCTGCGAATGCGCCAAGTCGGCTAAAGGCTGAGCGCGGTAAAAATTCGCTCGGCTTGTCGGGCGCTGGTCATTACCATGGCCGCTCACCCTTGCCGGATGTGTTCCCCATGGCCCTGGCCACGCCTCCCGACCTCAGTGATCACGCCGTGCCCGTGCAGCCGCTGGCGCGGACCTACCCGCGTGGTTGGTACGTAGAGCCCCATCGGCATGACTGGGGCCAGTTGCTCTATGCCATGAGCGGGGTGATGTGGGTCGAGACGCCACGCGAAGCGCTGGTGGTGCCGCCCCAACGCGCCGTCTGGCTGCCGCCGGGCGTGGAACATGGGATACGCGTGGTCTCGGATTTGCAGATGCGCAATATCTACCTGCGCCCGGCGCTGGCCGCGACGCTGGACAGCCAGGTGCAGGTGATTGAAGTCGGCGGGCTGCTGCGCGAGTTGATCGTCACCCTGGTGGAGCAGGGCGACAGTGGCGATGCCGGCTATTACGACGCGGTGGTCGGCCTGGCCCTGCTGGAGCTGCAGCGCGCACGCCGCGCGTCAATCCGCATCGCCATGCCGCTGGAGGCCGACCGCCGCCTGGTCAATGCCTGCCAGGCGGTGATGGCCGCGCCATCCCTGGCGATTCCCTTCGAGCATCACGCCGAGGCCGCCGGTGCCAGTGTGCGGACCTTGGCGCGGCTGTTCCAGAACCACCTTGGCATGGGCTTCGCCGAATGGCGCCGCCAGGTGCAACTGGCCACGGCGGTGGCTGAGTTGATCCAAGGCCAGTCAGTCAGCGCGATCGCGCGGTCCCTGGGTTACTCGCCCAGCAGTTTCAGCGACATGTTCCGTCGTGAACTCGGCGTGGCACCGTCGCAGTACCGCGGTTGAAGGTTTGGCCGAAATCCTGAAGCACTTGGCCGATGAGGTGGGTGGCGGCTTCCTACACTGAGCGCCATCCAACCACCAGGCGCTGCCCCCATGAGTTACTTGATCTCCCTTGCCATTGGCCTCTTCGTCGGCGTGATCTACGGTGCGCTGGATTTCCGCTCGCCCGCGCCGCCGGCCATCGCGCTGGTAGGCCTGATGGGCATGTTGCTCGGCGAAAAACTGTGGCCGATGGGGCGTCAATTGGTCAGTGGTTGGTTGTCCTGAATGTCCTTTCCCCTTTGATGGATGCCGCTCATGAAAGCGCTGCAATTTTCCGCCACCGGCGACCTCTCCACCCTGCGTTTCGTCGACGTCGCCACCCCGGTGCCCGCCGCCGGGGACGTGCTGGTACAGATCAAGGCCGCCGGTCTCAACCCCAGCGACGTGAAGAATGTGCTCGGTCGCTTTCCCTACACCACGCTGCCGCGCATTCCCGGTCGCGACTTCGCCGGCGTGGTGGTCGAAGGCCCGCAGGAATGGGTCGGGCAGGCGGTCTGGGGCACCGGGCGTGACCTCGGTTTCTTCGCCGACGGTTCCCACGCCCAGTACCTCACTGTGTCGGCCAAGGGCGTGGCGCACAAACCCAGCCACCTGAGTTTTGCCCAGGCCGCCAGCCTCGGTGTGCCGTACACCACCGCGTGGGACGCCCTGCAGCGCAGCGCGGTCGGCGAGGGCACGCGGGTGCTGGTCATCGGTGCGAACGGGGCCGTCGGCAGTGCGGCGTTGGCCTTGGCGAAAATCCTTGGGGCGCAGGTACTGGCGGCGGTGCGACGCCCTGAGCAGGCCGAAGTGTTGCAGGCGCAAGGTATCGCCGCGATTACCCTGGGCCAGCCGGAGGATTTGGACGCGCAGGTCAATGCCGTGTTCAAGGGCGGCGCCGATGTGATCTTCGACACCACGGGGTTCTGGTTGCCCGCCGCCGTGGCGGGGCTGGCGCCGTTCGGGCGCATCGCGATCATCGCCGCGCCGGTCGACGGTCATGTGCAACTGCCGGCCCTGGCCCTGTATCGCAAGGGCGGCTCGGTGGTGGGGATCAATTCGTTGCTCTACAACTGCGAACAATGTGCGGTGATGCTGGAGCAGTTCGGGCACTTCTTTGACGAAGGGTTGCTGCCGCTGCCGAGCGGCCTGCGCGAAGTGGCGTTGGCCGAGGGTGTGAAATGCTTCGAGGAGGTGAATGTGGGCAGCGCCGATAAGATCGTCCTGCTGCCCTGACGCGCTTGAACAGGTGAGAGCAAACCCGCTCCCACCGGTGGTTTTTGACTAGGCGTCGGGCACGCCTTTTTCCCACGCCGACCAGTGCTTCAGGATCGCCTGGACCAACGGGTTGCCCGTGCGGTACAGGTTTTCCAGCGCCGGCACGAAGCCGCCCTGGTCCGCATATTTGAGCAGGTTATCCACCTCGCTGTAGCCCGGATAAGGCCGGTCGAAATCCGACCCGGCGCGCACCACCGCCAGGCGCTGGATATCCACCAGCCCTTCGCGACTGGCGCGCAGCAGGGCTTCATAGGTGGAGTTGTCTTCCTGCTGGGTGGTGCAGTATTCGCCTTGGTTGTCGGTGAGCAACCGCGTCCAGACTTCGGCGCGCTCGCTCAGGCGCGTGCCGGAGAACCAGGTGTTGCCCGCCAGGGTGTCGCAGCGGGTGACTTGCGGCGGTTGGTTGGCCGGTGCCGCAGGGTAGTGTTTGCGCCAGGCGCTGGATTCCTGGCTTTCCGTCAGCTCAACCTTCTGCGACAGGGCAAACGCCTTGGCCTGCAGTTTCGGGTTCAGCTCGAACACTTCGGTCTTGTAGTCCAGCGGCGGTTTTTCGTTCGGACCCTTGGTGTTGATACCGATGTAGCCGGTCGGCCAGTCTTTGGGCGCGTCCCGCGAATCGATTTCCCACTGGGTGCCGAACTCCACCAGGTAATGCGCCCAGGCGGTGGTGCCGAGGGTGCCGTGTTTGGGGCTGATGCCGGCGATCCCGACGATCAGAAAGTAGCTCTGGCGCAGGTCGAATTTGGGTGACAGCGCCAGCGCCAGGGTGGAGGCGGCGGCGTTGGTCTGGCCCATGCCGGTCACCAGCAGGCAGACGTCTTCGGTATTGCAACGAATCACCGGGTATTCGGCGGACAAGCCCGGCACGCGGACTTCCTGCTTGAGCGCCAGGCGATCGATCCAGGTTTGCGCCTCGGGGGCGAACATGGTGATCAGCATCACCTTGGGCTTGATCGGCGCAGGCGCCTGCGCCAGTACCAGGTGGGGCAGCAGCGCCAGGCCGACGGCCAGCGAGACACGGGTAAACAGACTCATCTAAAACTCCTTGATCAGAATTGGTAGCCTACGCCGGCGTAGTAACCCCAGCATGTTAGCGGTGTGCGCCGGGTTTTCCTTGCGCAGGTCCTTGCCGAAATCGTAGTTGGTGAAGCCGATATAGGTCAGTGAGGCGCCGTCGTTCAACTGCCGGATGGGCACGATGTATTTCAGCTGCGCACGGTGGCCGTCCCACGCGTATTCATTGCTGGCGCCATCGTGCTGCCGTGGTCGTAGATCCAGTCAAAGGCCGCGTACCATTCCTTGACCGCGCCGATGGCCAGGCTGCGCGCCGCCGGATCGTCGATGGAGATCCGTGGTTCGTGCTCGATGAACAGCGGCGAGCCATGATCCCATGCGCCTTTGTCATTACGGTTACCGATGCCGAGAATCTTCGACACGTCGATATAACCCTTCCGTTCGAAACAATCCTTGCGACCTAAGACTGATGTCCTGGCTGCCGATCAATGTCGGGTTCTTGGGGTCAGTATTGACGCGGTGTCATTTTTTCGCTGCGCTGGAACAGGTGCATGGCCGTTTCGCGCCGATATTCACTGGGCGTCTGGTGCATCTCGATGCGAAAGTGCCGGTTGAAATTGGACAGGTTGGCGTAGCCCACTTCAAAGCAGATCGCCGCCACGGACAGCTCGCTTTGCAGCAACAGCCGGCACGCCCGCTGTATGCGGAACTTGCGCATCAGGTCGATAAAGCCGTGGCCGGTGTTGCGCTTGAAGAAGCGTGAGAAGCCCGCTTCGCTCATCTCCAGTTGCCGGGCGATTACCGACAGGCGCACATCGCCGGTCAATTCGCGCATCAGGTAGTCGAACGCCTTGTTGATGCGCTCGGCGCTGCGCGCGTCCAGGGTCGGCGCATAGCACGGGCTGGCCAGGGCCTTCACCTGCGGCGGCGGGGCGTTCTTGAGGGTGTCGAGCAGTTGCAGGAACAGGATCAGGCGTTGCAGGCCGTGGGCGCTGCCGATGTCTTCCAGCAGGCGGGCCGCTTGCACGGCGGTTTCGCCGCTGAATGCCAGGCCGCGCCGGGCCTGTTCGAACAACGGCTGCACGTCGCCGAGTTCCGGCAGGGTCTTGCGCAGGGCGAGGAGGGCGCTGCCGTCGAATTGCAGCACCACATCGCGGCCGTTCAGGTGTTCGCCGGGGGCCAGGTCGCCGATCCAGTCGTGGGGCAGGTCCGGGCCGATCAGCGCAACATGCCCGGCACCGAATGCGCCGATGTAATCGCCCGCCACCAACTTGCCGCTGCCTTGGCGGATCAGGTGGATCTCGAATTCCGGGTGGTGATTCCAGCGCGCCAGTTCGTAGGGGTAGTCATGTTCGAACCAGCGAAAACAGTGTTCCGGCTCGGGCAGGATCACTTCGAGTTCCGCGGGGCGGTGTTCGAACAACTCGGCGCGGCTGATGGGCATGGTGATGCCTCTTGTACTTGGGGAATTGCGCCAAAATACGCGTGTTGGCGACAGCCGCGCTACCGAAGCTTTCGCCCGGCACTGATACTTTTTTGATCCCGGGCCTACGGTTAAAAAAGTATCGATCGGGCATTCGCCACGGGTTTGTGAGGACCCGGCCAAGCTGCTGTAATCGACCCTCGACCATAAAAACAAGTGGTGGACACCGCCGAGCACGAGATCAACCGCGCCGGTTATCCCCCATCAATGCCCGAGGGACACGCACCCCATGAAACGACTGGAAGGTAAGAGCGCGCTGATCACCGGATCGGCGCGAGGCATCGGTCGCGCCTTTGCCCATGCCTATATCCATGAAGGCGCCACGGTTGCCATCGCCGATATCGACCTGCAGCGGGCCCAGGCCACAGCAGCCGAACTGGGCCCGCAGGCTTACGCGGTGGCAATGGACGTCACCGACCAGGCGTCGATCGACGCCGCGATTGCCGCCGTGGTGGCCCATGCCGGCCAGCTGGATATTCTGATCAACAACGCGGCGCTGTTCGATCTGGCGCCGATTGTCGACATCACCCGCGAGAGTGTCGAGCGGCTGTTCTCGATCAACGTCGCCGGCACCCTGTTCACCCTGCAGGCCGCGGCCCGGCAGATGATCCGCCAGGGCCACGGCGGCAAGATCATCAACATGGCCAGCCAGGCGGGGCGGCGTGGCGAGCCGCTCGTCGCGGTGTACTGCGCGAGCAAGGCGGCGGTGATCAGCCTCACCCAATCGGCGGGGCTGAACCTGATCAAGCAGGGCATCAACGTCAACGCCATCGCCCCGGGCGTGGTCGACGGCGAGCATTGGGACGGGGTGGACGCACTGTTCGCCAAGCACGAAGGCCTGGCGCCGGGTGAGAAGAAGCAGCGGGTAGGCGACGAGGTGCCGTTCGGACGCATGGGCACCGCTGAAGACCTCACCGGTATGGCGATCTTCCTCGCGTCGAAGGACGCCGACTATGTCGTCGCCCAGACCTACAACGTCGATGGCGGGAACTGGATGAGTTAGGCCATACACCGATCAACATGTGGGAGCGAGCATGAGGCTGCGATAGCGGGCTGTCAGGCAGCAAAACTGTCAGCAGTACCGGCCCCGTCGCAGCCTCGCCAGGGCTCGACACCTCCCACACTAGATCGCCATGTCCGCCCGCAGCGCGGTCTCCTTGTGGGAGCTGTCGAGCTTCAGCGAGGCTGCGATAGCGGACGGTCAGGCAGCAAAACTGTCAGCAGTACCGGCCCCGTCGCAGCCTCGCCAGGGCTCGACACCTCCCACAGTAGATCGCCATGTCCGGCCGCAGCGCGGTCCCTTTGTGGGAGCTGTCGAGCTTCAGCGAGGCTGCGATAGCGGACGGTCAGGCGCCAAAACTGTCAGCAGTACCGGCCCCGTCGCAGCCTCGCCGGGGCTCGACACCTCACACAGTAGATCGCCATGTCTGCCCGCAGCGCGGTCTCCTTGTGGGAGCTGTCGAGCTTCAGCGAGGCTGCGATAGCGGACGGTCAGGCGGCAAAAATGTCAGCAGTACCGGCCCCGTCGCAGCCTCGCCGGGGCTCGACACCTCCCACAGTAGATCGCCATGTCAGCCCGCACCGCGGTCTCCTTGTGGGAGCTGTCGAGCTTCAGCGAGGCTGCGATAGCGGACGGTCAGGCGCCAAAAATATCAGCAGTACCGACCCCGTCGCAGCCTCGCCGGGGCTCGACACCTCCCACAGTAGATCACCATGTCCGCCCGCAGCGCGGTCTCCTTGTGGGAGCTGTCGAGCTTCAGCGAGGCTGCGATAGCGGGCTGTCAGGCAGCAAAACTGTCAGCAGTACCGGCTCCGTCGCAGCCTCGCCGGGGCTCGACACCTCCCACAGTAGATCACCATGTCGGCCCGCAGCGCGGTCTCCTTGTGGGAGCTGTCGAGCTTCAGCGAGGCTGCGATAGCGGACTGTCAGGCAGCAAAACT